>CALEDW010000323.1 GCA_937949585.1 uncultured Acidimicrobiia bacterium | reverse complement strand
TCGGGGGGTGATCCTGCTGCGCGACCGGGGCGACCCGGCCGCCGCGGTGCCCGAGCTGCAGCGCTACCTCGTCGCCGCGCCGGAGGGCCCGATGGCCGACGGGGTGCGCAAGCTGCTCGCCGAGGCCGTCGCCGCCCGGGACGGGCACTCCGTGCCCACCACCCGGACGCGGTCCGGCGGCTGAGCCCGGACCCGGCCCGGTCGAGGGTGCGGTGGCCGGAGCCGGCGCCGCAGTCCGGTCGCTAACCTCGCCGGCATGAGCGACGACGATCCCGGCACCGCCGGCGCCGCACCTGAGCCCGTCGGTCCCACTACGCCGCCGGCGGTGGTGGAGGCCTGCTACCGGCGGTTCCCCGACGCAACGGCGGTGGCGCGCCGTCGCCTCGGTCGCCCGTTGACCTTCGCCGAGAAGGTGCTGTTCGCCCACGCCGACGATCCCGAACGCGTCGGGCTCGGCCGGGGTCGCGACTACGGCGATTTCCGGCCCGACCGGGTGGCGATGCAGGACGCCACCGCCCAGATGGCCCTGCTGCAGTTCATGCTCGCCGGCCTTCCCCGCACGGCGGTGCCGACCACCGTCCACTGCGACCACCTCATCCAGGCCCGCGTCGGCGCCGAGCCCGACCTCGCGGCGGCGATCGACCAGAACGCCGAGGTCTACGACTTCCTCGCCTCGGTGTCGGCGAAGTACGGCATCGGGTTCTGGAAGCCCGGGTCGGGGATCATCCACCAGGTCGTGCTCGAGCAGTACGCCTTCCCGGGCGGGATGATGATCGGCACCGACAGCCACACCCCCAACGCCGGGGGGCTCGGCATGATCGCCATCGGCGTCGGCGGCGCCGACGCCGTGGACGTGATGGCCGGCTGGCCCTACAACACCCGGATCCCCAGGCTCATCGGGGTTCGGCTCACCGGTCGACTCGCGGGCTGGACCTCGGCCAAGGACGTGATCTTGGCCGTGGCCGGGATCCTCACCGTCAAGGGAGGCACGGGCGCGATCGTGCAGTACTTCGGGCCCGGCGCGGCGTCGATCTCGGCCACCGGCAAGGCGACGATCTGCAACATGGGGGCCGAGATCGGCGCCACCTGCTCCGTGTTCGCCTACGACGACCGCATGGCCACCTACCTGAAGGCGACGGGGCGGGAGGAGATCGCCGATCTCGCCGACCACTTCGCCGAGTACCTCACCGACGACCCCGAGGTCGACGCGGAGCCGGAGCGGTTCTTCGACCGGCTGATCGAGATCGACCTCGACCGTCTCGAACCTCACGTCGTCGGTCCGCACAGCCCCGACCTCGACCGGCCCATCTCGGTGCTGGCCGACGCGGTGCGCACCGAGGGGTACCCGGCCGAGCTGTCCTACGCGCTGGTCGGTTCCTGCACGAACTCCTCGTACGAGGACATCGGCCGGGCCGCGCACATCGCCCGCCAGGCTGCGGCGGCGGGGCTGCGGGTCCGTGCCCCGCTGCTGATCACCCCCGGCTCGGAGCAGATCCGGGCCACGATCACCCGTGACGGGTTACTCGCCGACCTCGAGGCGATCGGCGCCACCGTGCTGGCCAACGCCTGCGGGCCCTGCATCGGCCAGTGGCACCGCGACGACATCAGCCCCGGGCAGCGCAACTCGATCGTCTCGTCGTTCAACCGCAACTTCCCGGCCCGCAACGACGGCAACCGGGAGACGCTGTCGTTCATCGCCTCCCCGGAGGTGGTGGTCGGGTTCGCGTTGGCCGGACGTCTCGACGTCGACTTCGTGCACGGCCCGCTGCGCACCGACGACGGACGAGAGGTGCGGCTCGAGCCGCCGGCGGGGGAGGAGCTGCCGGCGAAGGGGTTCGACCCCGGGACGTCCGGGTTCGTGGCCCCGGCCGACGACCCGTCGAGCGTCGAGGTGATCGTGCGGCCCGATTCGGAGCGCCTCGAGCTGCTGCAGCCCTTCCCGGCCTGGGACGGCTCCGACTACCTCGACCTGGCGGTGCTGGTGAAGGCGACCGGCAAGTGCACCACCGATCACATCTCCCCGGCCGGTCCCTGGCTGCGCTACCGAGGGCACCTCTCCAACATCTCCCGCAACCTGTTCACCGGGGTCGTGAACGCCTTCACCGACGAGCCCGGCACCGGTGTCGACGTCCGGGACGGCTCGCGGCGACCCCTGCCCGAACTCGCCGCCGCCTACAAGGCGGCGGGGATCCGCTGGGTGGCGATCGGCGATGAGAACTACGGCGAGGGGTCGTCGCGGGAGCACGCGGCGATGGAGCCCCGGTTCATGGGTGGCGTGGCGGTGATCGCCCGCTCGTTCGCCCGGATCCACGAAGCGAACCTGAAGAAGCAGGGTCTGTTACCGCTCACGTTCGCCGATCCGGCCGACTACGACAAGGTTCTGGTGGACGACCGGCTCGACATCGTCGGGCTCGCCGAGCTGGCCCCGGGCCGGCCGGTCCGGGTGGTGCTCCACCACGCCGACGGCGCGACCGACGAGCTCACCACCACCCACACGATGTCCGAGGAGCACATCGACTGGTTCCGGGCCGGCTCCGCGCTCAACCTCCTCGCCCGCCGCCGTACCGGGGGGTGCTGAGCGGTCAGCCGACCACCACCGGGGTGCGCAGCTTGGCCCGCTGCGCCGCCGTCGGCTCGGCGCAGCAGAACCACGCCTCGCTGAGCCGCGGGCCCGACGGCGGGTCGAGGCCGAGGGCCGGCATGCCGCAGGCGACCCGTAACCGGTCGTGGACCTCGCCGGACGGCGCGTCGAGGTGTTGTTCCACGAGTGCGGCCAGTCGTTGCTGCAGCGGGTCGAGCGGCGACGACCAGCGGTAGCCGAGGAGGTCGTCGTCCCAGGGTCCGACGTCGGGGACGAACGGCAGCAGCAGCGAGCCCTTGGGCAGCAGGAGCCGGATGGTGTGCTGCACCGGGTCGGTGTCGCCGACGAGGCCGAGCCGGGCCGTGACCTCCAGGATGTCGCGCACGTGCCGCTCGGTCGACCACGGGGTGAACGGCAGCCAGGAGGGCCGTACCGTGACCCCGGCGCGGTGCAGCACCTCCACCGCCCGGGGCAGGTCGGCGGCCCTGTGCCCCTTGGCGAGGAGCGCGAGCACGTGGTCGTCGGTGTGCTCGAACGCAGAGGTGACGAACAGGCACCCGGCCCGCGCCAACACCGGCCAGGCGTCGGCGTGGGCCAGGACGTGGCTCACCTTGGTGGTCACGTCGAAGGTGACCTCCGGGAAGGCGTCGTGCAGCGCGGCGACGACCCGTCGGGCGTGGTGGGGACCGGAGAGGAAGTCCGGGTCGGTGAACGTGAAGTGTCGCACCCCCTGTTCGACCTGCCGGGCGGCGTCGCCGAGGATCCGCTCGACCGGGTTGATCCGCGTGCGTCCGTCCCAGACCACCGGTACCGGGCAGTGCCGGCACCGCTCGGTGCAGCCCCAGGAGGCGGCGAGGCTGCCGGCCAGGCGCTCCTCCCCCTCGACCACCAGGCGGGCGTAGCGGTCCGGGGGCGGCAGGAGGTCCCGGGCCGGCGGGGGCGTCGGCCGGCGTGGGGTGGCCCGGCGGTCCCGGCGGTCCCGGATCGGACCGGCGGGACCATCTTCGACGTCGCGCCCGGGGTGTTCCGGGGTCGGGCCCGACCCGTCGGCGTCGAGGCGTCCGCCCGCGTCCACCCACCGCAGGAGGGCCTCGAGGCCGTCGCGACCCGACAGCGGCACCGCGACGTCGGCGGTCATCGCCGCGTAGAGCCCGAACGCCGCGCGCGGCCGGTCGGGGCAACGGGCCAGCACCTCCCGGGCGAGCCGGGTGGCGGTGTGCATCGGTACCGCCGCGGCCACCAGATCGGCCCAGGACGCGGCCAGCGGATCCCAGGGCTCCACGGCGAGGTCGACGGCCCGGACGTCGTGGCCGGCGGCGCGCAGCCGGGCGGCGGCCTCGGCCACCTCGAGCGGTTGGCGGCCGAGCTCGTAGGTGGAGACCAGCAGCACCCGTCGGGGTACCCGCAGGCGTCGGGCCCGGGTCATCGGATGACGATATCGAGGGAGGAGGCGGCCCGCCGCAGCGCGGCCTCCACCCCCTCCGGCGACGGGGCCCGCGCGAAGATGAAGCCGAGGTACCGGTCGCCCTCCGGCAGCGCGTCGACGGTCGCGCCGACCGGGACGGTCAGCTCCACGCCCTCCACCCCGGGAACGGTCCGGGCCGCCTCGATCCCCGCCACCCGCTCGAGGGTGCCGGTGCGCGGCACCGGCAGCATCATCACGCCCGACGCCCCGGCGCGCAGGTGCAGGTCGTCGAGGGGCAGACCGAGCGCGTGGCGCAGCACCACCTCCTCGAGCGACACCCCGGTACCGAAGCGCAGCGTGCGGGCGCACAGGCCCCCGATCGTTCGGGCCGCCACCTCCAGCACCCGCACCTGCGTGCCGGCCACCCGGGCCTCGGCGTGGATGGGCCCCTCCTGCAACCCCATGGCTGCGCAGGCCGCGCCGACGACGCGGGTCACCTCGCTCCGGACCGGCGCCGGCAGGCGGCTGGGGGTCACGTAGATCGTCTCGGGGAAGGTCGGCCCGGTGAGTGGATCCGGCTTGTCGAAGATCGCCAGCACCTCGAGCTCCCCGCCCCGGAGCAGGCCTTCCACGGCGACCTCGTCGCCGGGCAGGTACTCCTCGACGAGCAGCTCCCCCGGCCAGAACCGTCGGATGCGGCTGCGGGCGGCGGCGAGCGCGGTGGGGTCGTCGGCGCGCAGGACCCCCCGTGAGCCCGACAGGCCGGTGGGTTTCACCACACACGGGTAGCCGACCGGTGACGGGGCGTCGGGCGGGACGCCCGGTGACTCCACACCGAAGCCCGGCTGGGGCACCTCACCGGCGGCGAGGCGTCGGCGCAGCTCCGCCTTGTCCCTCGTGGCGGCGGCGGCATCGGGTGGGTTGTGCGGGAACCCGAGGCGGGCCCCGGCCGTCGCCGCAACGACCACGCCACCGTCGTCCACGGCGACCACGGCGTCGACACCGAGCCGGCGGTCGAGCTCGACGATGGCGTCGGCCGCCGCGTCGGGATCGTCCAAGGGCAGCCGGACGCCCTCGGCGAGCACCGGCGGCTCGTCGGAGGCGACGACGAGCTCCACCCCGAGCGAGCGGGCCGCGGCGACGAAATCGGGTGCCCGGTAGGTGGCGGTCGGGACGATGACCACGACGCGGGGCACGGCCCGTATCATGACCCCGTGACCGAGCCCGACACCCACGTGGTGCCCCTCGTCGAGATCCGCGACGGGGCCCGAGCGAAGATCCTCGAGGCCCGGGCCTCGGAGTCGGACCCCGGGTCGCTGGCCCTGTGGCTCGAGGTCACCGGTGCCTCCGGTGACGCCTACACCTACGACCTGTACTTCCGTCGTCTCGACGAAGCGGGTGACGAGCACGTCGTGCAGCACGACGACGAGCTGCCGGTGGTGGTGCCCCGGACCGACGAGGCGAAGGTGCGGGGGTCGGTCCTGGACGTCGGGCCGGCGGGCATGGTGCTCCACAACCCGAACTCGCCGGCCGACGAGCGGCGGGCCCCGTCGGTACCGATCGCGGAGCTGGATCTCGAAGATCCGGTGACGGCCAAGGTGGTCGAGGTCATCGAGACGCGGATCAACCCTGCGATCGCCGCGCACGGGGGCTTCGCCGAGGTCGTGGCCGTCGAGCCGCCGGTGGCGTACCTGCGCATGGGCGGGGGCTGCCAGGGCTGCGGGCTGGCCGCGGTGACGCTCAGTCAGGGCATCGAGGTGGCGATCCTCGAGGCGGTGGAGGAGATCACCACCGTCGTCGACGTGACCGACCACGCCTCCGGCACGAATCCCTACTACCAGGCGGCCAAGAAGTAGAGCCGCCGGGGTGGGCTCGCCGACCCGGGCCGGCGGGCGGGGCGCTCAACCGAACCGGAGGGCGTCACGCGCCGCGTAGCGGGCCACGGCGGTGTCGGTGGCCGCGGCGGCTTCGACGGCCTCGACCACGTCGGCGAACCGGGAGGCCGGCAACGCGCAGGTCATCTCGGTGGCCGACATCCCGGTGCGGGCCCGGCTGAGCGCGCAGCCGACGCTGGCCGCCGGCACCCCTTCCTCCTTGGCGACGGCCACGATGTGGCACTGGGGCTTGCCTTCGATGCGCAGCCCGCCGAGCGCGTCGTGCAGCACCATCATCTGCTTCGGGTTGAGCCGCAGCAGCACCACGTCGGGGTCGACCGGGGTGTCGGCCAACGGTCCGTAGGTGACCGCCTCGGTGCCGCCGGCCACGGTGGGGATCCCCGCCACGTCCTCGGCGCGCACCCAACCGGTCTCCAGGAGCGTGGCCACGTCGGAGCGCGCCGCGACGTCCTCGAGGGTCGTGAAGCCGTGGGTCACGGAGCCGACCGAGCAGTTGGCGTGGTCGGCGGCGACCGTGGCGAACGTTCGCTCGGTGCCGTGCACCCAGAACACGCACCCGGCCGGGACCCGCCCCGTACGTCCGTCGGGGGTCGGCTCGGGTGCCGGCGCGTCGAACGGAGGGGCGGCGGCCCGGAACGTGATGGCCACCGGTGGGGTGGTGAGCGCCAGCGCATCCGAGAGGCGGGCGGCGAGGGACCGCCAATCAAGAGTGGTTCTCATATTCATGAATCATACGCGACGCGGGTCACGCAGCACCCGTCGCCCTCGGGCCGGCTGGCCACGAGACGGGGGGCGACCGCCCGCCCGTGCAGGCCTTCCATGAGCCCCCGGATGAGGCCCCGGTCGAGGGCGCACATGACGTGCGGGTACCGGCGGGCCGCCTCCCCGAACGGGCAGTGCTCGGAGACGATGGCCAGGCTCCGACCTGTGCCCTCGCGGCGCGCCGCGAACCCGTGGGCGGTGAGTGCCTCGGCGACCACGCCGACCGCGGTGTGTGCCGACCGGTGGGTGGTCCCGGGGGCGATCCGCCCGGCGAGCGCCCGGCCGTACTCGGCGCCGACGTCCTCGGCGAGGGCCTCGGAGCGGGTGGGCTCCAGCTCCTCCAGGGCCCGGGCCAACAGCGTCCCGACCAGGTCGTCGCGGGGGGCGGGCAGGCCGAGCGCCGCGGTGCGGGCGGAGGGTCGGTACCGACGTGACGGCCGCCCGGCGCCCCGCCCGGTCCCCGGGGGGCCCTGCTCGGCGGTGAGGTACCCGCCGGCGGTGAGCTTGTCGAGGTGGTGGCGGGCGACGTTCGGGTGCAGCGCGAACGTTGCGGAGACCTCGGCGGCGGTGACGGGCCGACCGCCGCGGTGCACCCAGAGGTAGATGTCCCGGCGGGTCGGGTCCCCGAAGGCGGCGGTGAGGGCCGCCACCGCCGCCGCGAAGTGCTCGGCGTCGCCACCGGCGAGATCGGCTCCGCCGGTCCCCGCCGGAACCCGGCGCCGGGCGGTGAACCCGGCGGCGCGTCGGGACATGGCCAGATTCTACCTATTCCCATAGTGGAAAACCGGCGCCGGGGGGGGCCGGGCGGGTACCGTCGGGGTCGTGCAGCACGCGAGTCGGCCGGTCCCGGGCCGTAGGTGAGCGAGCACCCCTTCGCCCGCTCGTCGACCCGGGTGCTGGCCGTCGCCTCCGGCAAGGGCGGGGTCGGCAAGTCGTCGATCACCGCGAACCTCGCGGTGGCCCTCGCCCGGCGGGGTCGGCGGGTGGGTGCGCTCGACGCCGACGTCTGGGGGTTCTCGCTGCGCCGCATGCTGGGGGCCACCGAGCCGCCCACGGTCACCGCCGAGGACCGGATCGTCCCGCCCGAGGTCCACGGGGTGCGGCTCATCTCGATGGGGTTCTTCGCCCCCGAGGACCAGGCCGTCATCTGGCGGGGACCCATGCTGCACAAGGCGCTCGAGCAGTTCCTCACCCAGGTGGACTGGGGTGAGCTCGACTGGCTCGTCGTCGACATGCCACCCGGCACCGGTGACGTGTCGCTGTCGATGAGCCAGTTCCTGCCCCGGGCGGAGGTGCTCGTGGTCACCACCCCGCAGCCCGCGGCGCAGAGCGTCGCCCAGCGCGCCGCGGCGATGGCCGCCAAGGTCGAGCTCGACGTCGTGGGCGTCGTCGAGAACATGAGCTTCTTCCGGGGCGACGACGGCACCGTCTACGAGCTGTTCGGGCACGGCGGGGGCCGAGAGCTCGCGGAGCGCCTCGGCGTGCCGCTCCTGGGACGGGTGCCGCTGGTGCCGGCCCTTCGGGAAGGGGCCGACGTCGGGGTGCCGATCGTCGTCTCGGACCCTGAGGGCGAGGCGGCCCAGGCCTTCGCCGTGATCGCCCGCAGGCTCGACGCCGAGATCGCGCCCCGGCGCATCTACAAGCCCGAGCTGCGCATCACCTGACACCGATGTCGGTCCGGTCCCTCCTCGCTGCGACCGCCGCCCTCGTGCTCGTCGCCCCGGGAGCGGCCCCGGCGACCGGTCCCGTCGACGCGGCCGGGCGCCGCGGCGTCGGTACGCCGACCGCCGCACTCGATGCGCCGCCCCGTCTGGACTGTGAGGACTGGCGGTACGGGGCGGCCGACGAGCCGGCGCCGGGAGTGCTGCCGGCCGAGTTCGACCGGGACGGCTACACGCGCACGAGCCGGCGTGACCCGGTGTTGGCGCGATCCCCGCAGCACCTGTGCGGCCAGAAGGGCGCGGCGGTCGACCTGGCCTGGGGGCTCACGACGGGTGACCCCTCGGTGCGCATCGCGGTGCTCGACTCCGGCATCCGGTGGCGGGACCCGGGGGTGATGCGCGACCTGGCCACCGAGGCGTACGTGAACCTGGGGGAGGCGCGTCCGCCGTGCTGGCCGGCCCGCCGTGACGGTGACTGCGACGGCGACGGTCGCTTCACCGTCACG
>CALEDW010000322.1 GCA_937949585.1 uncultured Acidimicrobiia bacterium | reverse complement strand
GGCGGCCGGCCGACCCCGTAGGGTCGGCGGCGAGCGGGGTGCCGGCCCTCGGGGAAGGGGTCGGCACCCCGCCCGGTACGCTCGAGTCCATGACCTTCCGGCTGGTGCTGTGGGGCGGTGGACGCATGGGTGAGGCCCTGCTGGGCGGCCTGCTGGCCTCGGGCGCGCTCGGCGCCGAGCAGGTCGCAGTGGTCGAAATCGACCCGGCCCGCCGGGAGCACCTCACCGGCCGCCACCCCGGCCTGCACGTCACCAACGGGCCGGTCGCGGCAGCCGACGTGGTCGTGGCCACCAAGCCGGCCGACGTCCCCGCCGCCCTCACCGCGGCCCGCGACGCCGGGCTGGGCCGGGTGCTGTCGATCGCCGCCGGGGTCACCACCGCCCGGCTCGAGGAGCTCGCCGGCCCGGTGCCCGTGGTGCGGGCCATGCCCAACACCCCGGCACTGGTGGGCGAGGGGGCGACCGCGGTGGCCGGCGGTCGCCACGCCACCGACGCCGACCTGGCCTGGGCCGAGGACCTGCTCGGCACCGTCGGCACCGTCGTGCGGGTCCCCGAGGCGCTGCTCGATGCGGTCACTGCGCTGTCGGGTTCCGGGCCCGCCTACCTGTTCCTCGTCGCCGAGGCGCTCATCGATGCCGGCGTGCTGGCCGGCCTGCCCCGTGACACCGCGGTGATGCTGGTCGTGCAGACGCTGCGCGGCTCGGCCCGGCTGCTCGCCGAGTCCGGCGAGGGACCCGAGGCGCTCCGCGCCGCGGTCACCTCACCGGGCGGGACCACCGCGGCGGCGTTGCGGGTGCTGGAACAGCGGGGGGTGCGGGCCGCGTTCCTCGACGCGGTCCAAGCCGCCGCCGCCCGGGCGGCCGAACTCGGCCGCTGAGCCGGACGCGGTACGTTCGGTGTCGATGTCCGAGCGGCTCTCCGTCGACGACCTCCGCTATCACACGGTGTCGTTCCTGTCCGACTACGGGCGGGGCGACGAGTTCGTGGGGGTGGTCCACTCGGTGATCCGTGCCATCTGCCCGGCGGTCACGGTGCTCGACCTCACCCACGACATCCCGCCCTACGACGTCCGGGCCGGAGGCTTGGCGCTGGCCCGCAGCGCCCAGTACCTCTGCCCCGGGGTGGTGGTTGCGGTCGTCGACCCCGGGGTGGGCTCGTCGCGGCGGGCGGTGGCCGTCGAGGTGGGCGAGGGCCAGTCGGTGCTCGTCGGGCCCGACAACGGGCTGCTCGCCCCGGCCGTCGCCCTCGTCGGCGGTGCCACCCGGGCCGTCGCGCTCACCAACCTCGACTACCACCTGCCGCCGATGGGCGGGCCGCTGTTCGACGGTCGCGACGTGTTCGCCCCGGTCGCCGCGCACCTGTGCCTCGGCGTGCCCCTCGAGGAGCTCGGTGAGGAGATCGACCCGGCCGGGCTGCTGCCCGGGGTGATGCCGATCGCCCGTGAGGAGGACGGGTCGCTGGTGGCCGAGGTGCTGTGGGTGGACCGCTACGGCAACGCCCAGCTCAACGTGGCCCCCGACGAGCTCGACGCCGTCGGCACCCACTTCGAGCTGCACCTCTCGGGCCGGCGCCACTCCGCCCGCCGGGCCCGGCACTTCGCCGAGATCACCCCCGGGGCGGTCGGCCTGGTCACCGACTCCTACGGCCTGGTGGCCCTGGCCGCGGATCGGGCCTCGGCCGCCGAGGACCTCGGCATCGGTCCGGGCGACGAGGTCCGCCTCACCCCGCTCGACGGCGACGCGGCGGACGCGCCGCCGGAGATCCCGGTCCGGTTGGGCCGCGCCGGCACCGGGGGGCCGGCGTGAGGCGCAACACCACGATCGCCATCGTCGTGCTGTTGCTGGTGATCGTCGCCGCCGCCTTCCTTCAGTTGGTCGTCCTGGCTCGCTGACGGACCGGTAGCCTCCCCCGTCGGTGAACCTGGC
The DNA here is from genome assembly GCA_937949585.1 of uncultured Acidimicrobiia bacterium. GTDB lineage: Bacteria > Actinomycetota > Acidimicrobiia > IMCC26256 > CALEDW01 > CALEDW01. The sequence continues at coordinate 971 of CALEDW010000322.1, read as the reverse complement.
CAGCATCATCGAGGACCACCCCGCCGACGCCGTCGCGATCGTCAGCCGGGGTCGGGCCACCAGCTACGGCGAGCTGCGGGAGCAGGTCGCCGCCCTGCGGGGCGGGCTGTCCGGGCTGGGCCTGGAGCCGGGGGACCGGGTGGCGGTCATCGCCGGCAACAACTGGTACTTCGTCGCCTCCTACCTGGCCGTGCTGGGCGCCGGCCTGGTGGCGGTGCCGCTCAATCCGTCCAACCCGTCCGCCGCGCTGGCTCACGAGCTGGCCGCGGTCGGGGCCCGGGCCGCGGTGGTGGGGCCGTCGGCCCGTGCTGCGGTGGCCGAGATCGACCGGGCGGCCATCCCCACCGTCGAGCACCTGATCTGCTGCGGGGACGACGGCGGCACGCTCTGCCTCGACGACCTGCTGGGCGCCGAGCCGGCGCCGATCGTCGACCGGGACCCGTCCGACCCGGCTGCGCTGATGTTCACCTCCGGCACCGCCGGGGCACCCCGGGCGGCCATGCTGAGCCATCGCAACCTGCTGGTGAACATCCGCCAGGTCCTCGCCGCGGCCGCCGACGTGCAGCGGGCCGACGACGTGGCCTTCGGCCTGCTGCCGCTGTTCCACATCTTCGGGCTCAACGTCGTGTTGGGCGGCACGCTGGCCACCGGGTCCCGAGTCGTGCTGGTGGAGCGCTTCGATCCGGTCTCGGCGCTGGAGACCATCGAGCTGCACCGGATCACCCTGATCTCGGGCCCGCCCACCATGTGGGCCGCGTTCGCCGGGCTGCCCGGCGTCGACGCAGGGGCGTTCGCCTCGGTGCGCACTGCGGTGTCGGGGGCGGCCAAGCTGCCCGTCGAGGTCGCCCAGGCCGTCGAGGCCCGCTTCGGGTTGCACCTGCGCGAGGGCTACGGCCTGACCGAGGCGTCGCCAGTGGTGTGCTCCCCGAGCGGCACCGACGCCCCGCCCGGCTCGGTCGGCATCCCGGTGC
>CALEDW010000321.1 GCA_937949585.1 uncultured Acidimicrobiia bacterium | reverse complement strand
CGGTCCGGCGCCCTTCGGGGCGCCGGACGCTTTTTCGGCCGCTCGGCCTCCGCCGGCGGTGGCCCCACCGGCCGGTGGGGCCACCGCCGGCGGAGGCCGAGCGGCCGAAAAAGCGTCCGGCGCCCCGAAGGGCGCCGGACCGGCGCGCCGGGCGGCGGGAGCCCGGGTCGCCTCATACCAGGTGGCGGGAACCTGGTAGGCAGCATTCGAGCACAGATCGTCAGCCGATGTCCACGATCTGCGCGAAGGCCGCCGCGGGCGCCGGAGCCGGCGCCGGGCCAGGCCCGCTCAGCGCCCGAAGGTGTGCGCCGAGGGGCACACGTCGGCCAGCACGCACCGGTCGCAGCGCGGTCGCCGGGCCGTGCACACCCGGCGACCGTGCAGGATCATCCGCAGGCTGAACTCACCCCGCTCCGACGCCGGGATCATCGGGTTGAGCACCCGCTCCACCTTGACCGGATCGGTCTCCTCGGTCAGGCCGAGCCGGCGGGACAGGCGAAGCACGTGGGTGTCGACGGGCAGGCCCGGCTGGTCGAGCGCGACGCTGCGGATCACGTTGGCGGTCTTGCGGCCGACACCGGGCAGCGAGGTGAGCTCCGACATCCGCGAGGGGACCTCACCACCGAAGCGGTCCACCAGTGCGCCGGCCATGGCGATGAGGTTCCTGGCCTTGGACCGGAAGAACCCGGTGGGGCGGATGATCGACTCCAGTTCCTCGGGGTCCGCCTCGGCCAGCGCCTCGGGGGTCGGGTACCGGGCGAACAGCGCGGGCGTGACCTCGTTGACCCTGGCGTCGGTGCACTGTGCCGACAGGATCGTCGCGACCAGCAGCTCGTAGGGGCTGCGGTGGTCCAGCTCGCAGTGGGCCTCTGGGTACTCCTCCTTGAGCCGCTCGTGGACCACCCGGGCCCGCCCGGCCGGCGACCGTGGCCGCCGACGCCGCAGCGCGGTCCCGGGGGAGCACCCGCGTCGGTCCTGGGGGGCGGCACCGGTCGGCACGGGTGCGCACGGTAGTCTCAACGGGCGGTGCCGCCCTCCGACCCGACGGCCTCCGACCCGACGGCCTCCGACCCGACCGCGCCATCGGCTCGGGCCGAGGACCTCGAGTGGGTCAGCCCCTACCGGCCCGAGACCGACCGCGCCATGGCCCGGAAGGGGTTGCGGCGGGTCCGGCTGCTCGACCACATGACCCGCACCCTGCCGGTCGGGCCCGCGGAACGGCGCAACGCCGCGCCGCTCCCGGTGCGACCCTTCCGCTCGGGCGTCGACGACGAAGGGCTCCTGAGGGTGAACAACCGTGCCTTCCCCTGGCACCCCGACCAGCGGGACTGGGACCGGGACCGCCTTCGGGCCCGGCTGGCCGAGCCCTGGGTCGACCCCGACGGGATCCTGCTGCACGAGGGGCCGGACGGGACCATCGACGGGTTCTGCTGGACGCGGGTTCATCCCGGCGAGGGAGACCGGCCTGCGACCGGCGAGATCTTCCTGATCGCGGTCGACCCCGAGCGACACGGCACCGGCCTGGGCCGCGGCGTGGTGCTGGCCGGCCTCGATCACCTCGCCGAACGGGGCCTGACCGTCGCCGTGCTCTACGTGGAGGCCGACAACGGGGCGGCCATCCGGCTCTACGAGCGTCTCGGGTTCCGCGTCGACCACCGCGAGGCCGCCTACGCGCCCGTCGGGCCCGCGGCGGCGATGATGGATCGGTGACCCGCACCCGCTACGACCACGACCGGGCCGGCATCGCCGCGCTCCTGGCCGGCGAGCCGGGCTACCGGGTGGAGCAGGTCTGGGAGGGCCTGCACCGACAGGATCGCGACCCGGCCGAGATCACCACCCTGCCCACCGCGCTGCGGGCCCGGCTGGAGGACACCCTGGTGCCGGGGCTGCGCGAGGTCTCCCGCGTCGTCGCCGACGGCGGCGCCACGACCAAGTGGCTCTGGGAGCTTCACGACGGGGCGAGGATCGAGACGGTCCTCATGCACTACCCGGACCGCGCCACGGTCTGCGTCTCCACCCAGGCCGGCTGCGCCATGGCCTGTTCGTTCTGCGCCACCGGTCAGGCCGGCTTCGACCGCCAGCTCGGCGTCGGGGAGATCGTCGAACAGGTCGTGCGGGCCCGGCGGGCCGCAGCGCGCCGGGTCTCCAACGTGGTGTTCATGGGCATGGGCGAGCCGCTGGCCAACTTCGACGCGGTGTGGGCGGCGGTCCGTCGCATCCACGACGACCTCGGCATCGGGGCCCGGCACCTGACGTTGTCGACGGTGGGCCTCGTGCCCGGGATCCGCCGTCTCGCCGCCGAGGACCTGCCGGTCAGCCTCGCCGTGTCCTTGCACGCCGCCGACGACGCGCTGCGCGACCGTCTGGTTCCCGTGAACCGGCGCTACCCGCTCGCCGAGCTCATGGACGGCTGCCGGGACTATGTCGCCCGCACCGGACGCCGGCTCAGCTTCGAGTGGGCCATGATCTCCGGCGTCAACGACCGCTTCGAGGACGCCGAACGCCTGGCCGCGCTGGCCCGGCCGCTACGGGCCCACGTGAACCTCATCCCGTTGAACCCGACCCCCGGGTACGCGGTGATCGGGTCGTCCGCCAAGCGGGTCCGGGCCTTCCGCCACGCGCTGGTCCGCCATGGCGTGACCACCACCATCCGCGACACCCGTGGCGCCGACGTCGCAGCGGCGTGCGGCCAGCTCCGCGGCAACGCCTGAACCGCGCCGCCCCCGGACGGCGGGGCCGCAACCGCCCATGAAACGCTCATGAGCAGTCGACGGTGAGCCCGTCGGCACGGACTGCGTCGTCGAGATGCTCGCCGGCCTCCACCCGGGCGCCGGGCCAGACCACGCAGCGCACGATGGTGCCGAGCACCACCGCTCCGGCCCCCACCACGCTCGCTCCGCCGGAGGCGGTGAGGTTGGCCGCCAGGTACCCCGCCGGGGTGCCGGCGTCGATGACCGGGCCGGCGGCACGGACCACCTCCAGACGTTTCGCGGCCAGCTCGTCGCGCCACAGCACCTCCCACAGGCCCGACGGGCGCTCGGTCAGCCGATCGAGCAGACGGTCGGGCACCAGCGAGGCGGCCACGGTGCTGCCCGGCCCGAACGGCTCCGAGCCGGCGGCCAGGATCCGCACCCGCTCGCCGTCCCAACCTGCGACGAACCCCGGGAGGTCCTCACGGTGCCAGGTGTCGGCGTTGACGACCAGCGCGGCCCGAGCGTCCAGCCAGCCGCGCAGGCGGGCCAGCGCGCCGGCGGTTCCCAGGGCGACGGGCTCCTCGAGCGAGACGTGGACCGCCGGGCGCGACGACAGGTGCGCGAGCATCGCCTCCCGACCGT
>CALEDW010000320.1 GCA_937949585.1 uncultured Acidimicrobiia bacterium | reverse complement strand
GGCCGCCACCCCCGGGATCCCCCGGGCCCGTCCGGCGAGACGGCGTTCCGGGGCCGGCACCCACCGGTCCGCCTGCACCGTGGTCCAGCCGTCCACCTCCACGATCAACTGCCCGGTGAGCGTGTCGGCCCCGACGACCACGGTGTGCCGCCCGGGAGCGACGTCGAGGACCCCGCCGGGGATCCACGGGTCGGTGCCGATCCGCGCCTCGGTCTGCACCCCGCCGCCCCGGAGCGCCCGCCAGGCCACCACCACGTCGGGCCCGCCGCCGCTGCGGATGGTCAGCAGCGGGACGCGCCGGCCCGGGCGGAGCGGCCGGGGCAACTCGACGGCCAGGCGGGTCTCCCCGGCGGCGCGCGAACGGGTGAGGGTGTACCAAGCGGTGCGCCCCCGCACTGCCAGCGCCGCGCACCGGCCGGCCGCGAACAGGCGGTGCGGGGCGGCTTCGGCGGGCGGCACCCAGCCCCGGTCGACCGGGGGGCCGTCCAGGACGGGCAGGCGGCCGAGGAGGGCCTGGGTCTCCACGAGCCGGAGCCGGTCGGCGGGCTGCAGGGGGAAGTCGACGCGCTGGTAGACGACCCCGAGCCCGAGGTTCACCCAGACCCCGACGATCCCGGCGGTGATGAGCGCGCCGGTCACCACCCGGCGCCGCGCCCGCCCCCCGGTGGCGGCCCGGCGGCGCAGCAGTTCCAGGCCCACCAGCCCGGCGGGCAGCACGAGCGGCACGAAGTCGATGAGGTATCGGTGGGCGATGAACGCGATCGCCAGCGCCGGGCCGACTCCCACGGCCCCGCCGGCGAGCACCGGCCGCCAGACCCACAGGTCGCGCCGCCGAGGGTCGCGGGGCGCCCAGCGCGCCGGCCAGCACACCGCCGCCCCACCGAGAGCGGCGAGCGGGAGCCACAGCGGCATCGTGGTGGGCAGGCTGGCGGCGACGTCGATGGTGTCGAACACCACGTCCCCGATCACCGGCGAGGTCCGCCGGCCGAAGTCGACGAACGGGTACAGCCCGAACACCGACAGCGCGTCCGGGCGCAGGTAGTGGGCGAGGGTCGTCGGCACGAACTTCGGGCCGAAGAGGCTCCAGTCGTTGGCGGCCAACGCGGCGCGCCGGCTCGGGCTCACCTCGGTCCAGACCTGCCGGTCGAGGGGCAGGCCGAACTTGGAGCGGAACTTCAGGGTGTTCAGCGCGGCGTACCCCACCACCGGCAACACTGCGGCCAACCCGAGCGCGACCGCCCAGCGCCAGGCGGGCGGCCGCGCTCGTCGCGACCGGCCGACGAGCGCCGCCAGCCCCCGCCCGGCGAAGGTCGCCGCGAGCAGCCCGAGCCCCACGAGCGGCCCGTAGCCCACCGCGGCGCGGCTGAAGAGCGCCGCGGCCGCCGCCGCGGCGGCCCAGCCCAACCGCACGGGCGACGGGCGCCGGGCGACGGCCACGCTGGCGTCGTAGGCGGCCAGCGCCCACGCCGCACCCCACAGCTCGGCCTCGTGGTCCACGATCGGCACCGACGCCGCGAACACCGCCGGGGTGGCCAGGCCCGCCGCGGCGACCGTGGCCGCCACCGCCGGCCCCTCCCGCCGGCCCCAGGGCGCGCCCGGGCGCACGACGCAGCGGGCCTGCCAGGCCAGGCGCGCCGCGGCGGTGAGCAGCAGTGCGAATGCCAGCGCGCACGAGGCCTGGGTGAGGTGGCCGTCGAGGCGGTCGGTGAGTGCCACCACCGGTAGGCGCAGGATCGCCGGCCAAGGCCCGTAGTAGAGGTAGGTGCGGCCGTCGATGCGGATCCCCTCGATCCACGCCGCCTCGGCCGGCACGTCCCAGCGGCCCTCCAGCAGCGAACGGGCCTGCAGCTCGTAGAGCCCGGAGATGCCGCTGGCCCGCCCCAGGTCACCGGTGCCCGCCGCGGCGAGCCACAGGAACCCGGCGACGGCCACGACCCCACCCACCGCCGCGGCACGCGCGAAGCGCCGGGCCACCTCGGGGGCCCCGGCCCCGGGGCGGCTCACCCCCGCAGCACGCGTCCGGGCCGGGCGGCGAGGCCTTCGGGCTCGGGGGCGCCGTCGACCCGGATCGGCACCCCGCCCACCACCGTGTGCACCATCCCGACGGGCCGGTCGGCGGTGAGACGCTCCCCGCCGGCGGGGAAGTCCCGCACCCGCCGCAGCGGGCCCGGGGCGACGGTGGCGGGATCGAACACGGTGAGGTCGGCCACGCGGCCCTCGGCGATCACGCCCCGATCGGCCAGGCCGAACACCGCGGCGGGCTCACCGGTGAGCTTGTGCACCGCCCGTTCCAGGGGCAGCACCTGCCGCTCACGCACCCAGGTGCCGAGCAGGTCGGTGGGCATGCAGGCGTCGCAGAGCTGGCTCACGTGCGCGCCGGAGTCGGCGAGGCCGAGCAGCAGCCCGTCGCGCCCGAGCAGCCAGGCGATCGCCTCGGGGTCGTTGTTGGCCAGCACCGAACGGAACCGCACCTCGAGGTCCTCGGCGAGGGCCAGCTCCACCATCACGTCCAGCGGGTGCACCCCGCGCTCGGCCGCCAGGTCGACGACGCGGCGGCCCACGAGCCCGGGCTGCGCCGCGCTCTCGGCCACCTCGATGCTGTCCCAGTTGACGCGGGGCCGGGCGAGGGTCTCCAGCTCCCCGGCCGCCCGGGCCCGCCACGCCGGGTCGGCGTAGGCGGCACGGCGCTGCGCCTCGCTGCCGGCCATGAGCTCGGAGAAGGCCGGGACCACGTTGAACGTGAACGGCTCCCGCAGGTTCATCTGGAACACCAGCGGCCGGACGGAGATCTGCGGCCAGACCTGCCCGCCGGCGGCGCGGTGGGCGTCGGTGTCGGCGACGACCTCCTCGTGCCACGGGAACCCTTTGATCGTGAGCAGGGCGGTCCAGGTGAGCGGCCGGCCCACCCGCTGCTGCAGCCCGTACACGTCGCGGTGGCGCACCTTCTCCCCCGGCAACAGGGCCACGACCCCCCGCCCCCGCTCGCGCAGCGGCTCGCAGAGGGCCTCCACCTCGGCGAGGCTCGCCAGCCGCGACGGTACCGGGCGGCCCCCGTCGCCGTTGTGGGTGGGCGACGAGCTCGTCGCGAAGCCGATCGCCCCGGCGTCGAGGGACTCGGCCACGACGTCCCGCATCGCTGCGAGCTCGTCGGCGGTCGGATCCTCGCGTTCGTAGCCGTCCTCGCCCATCACGAAGAGCCGCACCGCGGTGTGCCCCACGTAGCAGGCGTAGTTGAGCGCCACCCCCCGGCGGGCCACGGAGTCGAGGTACTCGCCGAAGGTGACGAAGTCCCACGGGACCCCGGCCTCCAGGGTGGCCGGATCCATGTCCTCCACGTGTTCGAGCGTCCGTACGAGCAAGGGCCGGTGCTCGGGCCGGCACGGGGCGAGGCTGAACCCGCAGTTGCCGGCCACGACGGTGGTGACCCCGTGATGGCTGGACGGGGTGAGGTCGGGGTCCCAGAACACCTGGGCGTCGTAGTGGGTGTGCACGTCGATGAACCCCGGGGTCACGACGAGCCCGTCGGCGTCCAGGGTCCGCCGCCCCCGCAGGCCCCGGCCCACGGCGCGGATCCGACCGTCCCGCACCGCCACGTCGGCCCGCACCCCGGGCGCGCCGGTTCCGTCCACCACGGTGCCGCCGGTGATCACCAGGTCGTCCACGCCGCGCATTCCAGCACTAGCGTGACGCCTATGTCACCTGTGACGGGACTCGCCCCCGACCCGGGCACGACCGTGACCGTACTGCTGCGACCCGGCGACGGGGGCGCACTCGGCGTGGCCCGCGTCGCCGGGGGGTTCCGGTGGGCGCCGCCGGGCCCGGCGTGGATCGCCGTGGAGGGCGGTGCCGGCGCACTCGAGCTCGACGGCCGCCGGGCCGAGGTCGCCGGGCGTGACGACGTGTTCGACGGGCCGGGCTGGTCGGTGCTCGCCGGGCCCGCCGCCGAGGTGCGGCTGGCCGGCGACCTGCGGGCCGCGCTGGCGTGGCGGGCCGGCGGCGAGGTGGCGGCGCGCGTCATCGCTCCCGACGACGTCGAGGTGGCGCTGCGGGGCGGGACCACGGACCGGAGGGTGGTGCGCACCGCGGTGGCCGACGGGCCGCTGCGCTGCGGCGAGACGCTGAACGACCCCGGGTGCTGGTCGAGCTGGCCGCCGCACCGCCACCCGGAGGAGGAGGTCTACCTCTACCGGTGCCACCCCGCGCACGGGTTCGGGATCCAGCTCCGCACGGGGCCGGCCGAGAACCCGGAGGCGGGTTGCGGGATCGTGGTGCGCGACGGCGACGTGCAGCGCATCACCGCAGGGTGGCACCCGGTGGTCGCGGCGCCGGGCATCCGGCTCGGCTACCTGTGGGTGCTGGCGGCCGGTGACGGCGAGGTCGCCACCGAGACCGACGGGCGCTTCCGCGGGGACGACGGTGCCTGAGCCTCCGGGCGCGATGCGCGCCGCGGTGTACCGGGGCGACCGGCGAGTGGTGGTCGAGGCGATCCCGGTGCCGCCGCTGGGACCCCGCGACGTGCTCGTCGAGGTCGCCCACTGCGGCATCTGCGGCTCCGACCTGCACTTCGTCCTCGACGGGTGGAGCCCGCCGGGCCGGGTCCACGGCCACGAGTGGACCGGACGGGTCTACGCCGTCGGTCGCGACGTCGCCCGCTGGCGCCCCGGCGACCTGGTCGTCGGCGGTCCGACCCCGGGGTGCGGCACCTGCGCCGGCTGCCGGGCCGGCCGTCCCAACCTGTGTGCGGGGCGGGAGGCGGTGGGTGAGCGCGACCCCGGGCCCGGGGCGTTCGCCGAGTACCACCGCAGTCGCGAGGACGCCCTCCTCCCGCTCCCCGACGGGGTCGACCTGCGGGCCGGGGCGCTCGCCGAGCCGCTCGCCGTGGCCCTGCACGGCATCCGCCGCGGCGGGGTGCGGGCCGGGCAGCGGGTCCTGGTGACCGGGGCCGGCCCCATCGGTGCGCTGAGCATCGCCGTGCTCGTGCACGGGGGTGTGACCGACGTGACCTGCTCCGAACCGGCCCCGGTGCGGCGGGAGCTCGCCGCCCGCCTGGGCGCCCGGGCGGTGCACCCGGACGCGCTGGTCGTGCCCGCCTCGCCGAACGCGCTGGTCGACGTGCCGTTCGACGTGGCCCTGGAGTGCAGCGGGCGGGGCCCGGCCATGGAGCAGGCGCTCGCCCAGCTCGGCCGGGGCGGGACGCTGGTGCTCGTCGGGGCGGGGATGGACCGGCCGCGCTTCGACGCCAACCGGATCCTCCTGAACGAGCTCGTGGTCACCGGGGCGTTCACCTACGACCCCGACGGGTTCGACCAGGCCCTGCGGCTGCTCGCCGACCCGGGGTTCCCGGTCGCCGAGCTCATCGAGGACGACGACGTCCCGCTGGAGCGGGTCGGGGAGGCGATCGCCGCGCTCGGCGCCGGCCGCATCGCCGGCAAGGTGCTGGTGACACCCGGGAGGTGAGGTGATGACGACGACGGACGCGGCCGCCCGGCGGCGGCCGCCCCGGTTCAACCACGTGGCGATGAGCGTGCCCGCCGAGTTGCTCGGCCCCGAAGGGCGGGCCGAGCTGTGCGCGTTCTACGGGGAGACCCTCGGGTGGCGGGAGCTGCCCACCGAGACGATCGACCACCGCCGCTTGGTGTTCGGGGTGCACACCGTGCAGCAGTTCGTGTTCCTCATCGCCGACGACGAGCCGATGCGCTGTCCCCGCCTCGACCACTTCGGGCTGTCGGTGGCCACGATGACCGAGCTGGACGAGATCCTGGAGGCCTGCCGGCGCTGGCAGGCCCGCGACGCCCGGGTGGATCTCATCGACAAGCGGGCCGAGGACCACGGCCCGCTGGTGATCACCTCGATGTACGTGCGGTTCCTGCTGCCGATGATGGTCGAGATCCAGCACTGGGAGTTCAAGTGACCGACCACCCCGTGACCTGGGGTGCGTTCGTGCCCCAGGGGTGGAAGCGCGAGCTGGCCGGGCTCGGGCCGGCCGAGGCGTGGGCGACGGCGCAACACGTGGCCCGCACCGCCGAACGGGCCGGGTACGACCACCTGTGGGTGTACGACCACGTGGAGACGGTCCCGGTGCGCGAAGCGACCCACTGCTTCGAGGCCTACACGATGCTCGCCGCGCTGTCCCAGGTCACGGCGCGGGCCGGGCTCGGTCAGATGGTGACCTGCGTGGGCTACCGCAACGTGGGGCTGCTGGCGAAGCAGGCCGCCTGCCTCGACGTGTTCTCCGGCGGGCGGGCGATCCTCGGGATCGGCGCCGGGTGGTACGCCGAGGAGTACGCGGCCTACGGATACCGGTTCCCCTCGGCCGGCGAGCGCCTGGCGTTGCTCGAGGACGCCGCGGCGGTGATCCCGCGCCTGTGGACCGAGCCTGCGGTGAGCTTCGAGGGACGGGCGGTCCGCTTCGTCGATGCGCACTGCGACCCGAAGCCGCTCCAGCGGCCCCGTCCTCCGGTCTGGATCGGGGGCGGGGGGGAGCGGGTGACCCTGCGCATCGCGGCACGCCACGCCGACGCCACGAACTGGCAGGTGGGGCTGGAGGCGTTCCGGCACAAGTCGGCGGTGCTGGCCCGGCACTGCGAAGAGGTCGGGCGCGACCCGGCCAGCGTGATGCGCACCCACGCCCCGGACTGCCGTCTCTTCGACACCGAGACCGACCTGCGCCGGTGGCTGGACGGCCCCGGCGGCGGGCACCTGTGGGGTCGAGTCCCTCCGGCCGAGTACGCCCGCGACAACCTGGTCGGCACGCCGGAACGGGTCGCCGAGCAGGTGCAGGGCTACCTCGACGCGGGGTGCCGGGCGTTCGTGCTGTGGTTCCGGGACTATCCCGCCACCGAGAGCCTCGAACGGTTCATGGCCGAGGTCGTCCCGGCACTGCGCCGGTGAGGCGGCGCCGCCCGGCGGCGTCGGCGGCCATCGGGGTCGTCGTCGCCGCCGTCGTCGCCGCCGGGGTCGTGGTGCGTTTCGTCACCCGGTCGGACCTCTGGCTGGACGAGGCCCTCACCGTGAACATCGCGCGGCTGCCCCTCGGCGACCTCCCCGGCGCGCTGCGCCGCGACGGCGCGCCGCCGCTGTACTACGCGGTGCTGCACGTGTGGACCCGGGTGTTCGGCACCTCCGACCTCGCCGTGCGCTCGCTCTCCGGACTGCTCGGGGTGGCGGCCCTGCCGTTGGCGTGGCGGGCCGGTACCCGTCTCGGCCGCGGCGACGCGGCCGTCCGGCGCCGCCGGGCGGTGGCGGTGCTGGTGGTGCTCGCCTCCTCGCCGTACGCGATCCGCTACGCGACCGAGACCCGCATGTACGCGCTGGTGATCGTGCTCGTGCTCGCGGCCTACCTCGCGGTGCGGGCCGCACTCGACCGGCCGCGCCCGGGGGTACTGGCCGGGTTGGCGGTGCTCACCACGGCGTTGCTGTACACCCAGTACTGGGCGTTGTACCTGCTGGCCGCCACCGCCGGGCTGTTGGCCTGGTGGGCGTGGCGCGGTGCCGAGGCACGGCGGGGTCCCGCCCGGCGGGCCCTGGTCGCGCTGGGGGTCGGGGTGGCGGGGTTCCTGCCCTGGCTGGGGGTACTCCTCCACCAGCTGGCCCACACCGGCACCCCCTGGGACCGGCCGACCTCACCGCCGACCGCCGCCGCCCTGGGGTTGCTGGAGTTCGCCGGCGGCATCTTCCCGTCGGGGGCGCCCGAGGGCTGGATGCTCGTCGGGCCGCTCCTCGCCGCCGCGGTGGTCGCGCTCACGGGACGGGCGCCCGGACCATGGCGGGTGGATCTCGACCTGCGCACGGTGCCGGGGGTCCGGCCCGAGTGGT
>CALEDW010000319.1 GCA_937949585.1 uncultured Acidimicrobiia bacterium | reverse complement strand
GCGGACCTCCCCGTCGTCGAACCCGATCCGCACCCGTGTCGGCACCCCCCGGCCGCTCGAGACCCACATCTCGAACACGGTGGCACCCGCCATCGGCAAGAAGCGGCCCGGGCGGGCCGTCACCCGGAACCGCAGCGACGGCTCGCCCCGCACGACCTCCGCCCCGACCTTCCGCAGCGGCAGCTCGGTGCGGGAGGTCCACTCCAGCAGCAACACCGGGTCGTAGGGCACGAGGATGCCCAGCCCCTGCAACTGCGCCGCCGTGCCCGCCAGCCAGCGGCGCTGCCCACGAGGAGTGACCGCCACCACCGGTGCACCGGCCCGGCCGGCGCTCGCCGGGGCCCGTCGCAGCCAGGCGTCGTCGCCGATGCGGCGCACCTGCACCCGGTAGGCCCGGCCGCCGGCCAGGATCGGGAAGCGGTACACCGCCCGGGCCGGCCGGTACGAGATGCGGGCCCGTACCGGCGCCGACGCTCCCGCCCGGGACGCCTGCCCGGCCAGTCCGATCGGCCCCCCGGCCCGCAGCCGCTTCGCGGTGGCGGCCGCATCGAGGGTCCCGGCCTCGGTGAGCGCCACCCGCCCGGTCCCACCACCGTCTCTGCCACCCGAACAGGCACCCAGCGTGCACACCACGACCAGCGCCACCACCACTTGGCGCGCGACGAACCGGCGGCGGGGAGGCATGGAACGTCGATCATCGCACACCGGGGGCGCCGGGCGCGACGCGCCCGGGCGACACGCCCGTGAACACACGGCGTGTCCCATACGAACAATCGGTGCAGAACGCCCCTAGCGGAACGGTGACGCAGCGTGGTACGGTACCGTCCGACCGACGCCGGGGGTCCGGCGCGCACACGGACGGCGACAGGGGTGGGAGCGAACCAGGTGGGGGACCCGAGGATGAACGGACCCGAGCGCGACCCGGCGGTGCCGCTGCTCGAACCGCCCGGCACCCTCGACCGGCGTGAACTCATCCGCCGGGGTCTCATCGCCGGCGGTGCGGCCTGGGCGGCCCCGCAGGTGATCCGCTCCACCATGGGCCACGCCACCACGGTGATCGGCACGGTGCGGCCTTGCACCACCTACTACGCGGTGCGTATCACCCGGGAGTGCTGCTCACCGCTGTTCCCCGAAGGCACGCCGTGGCCGCCGAAGTGGGACGGCACGATCATCCCCAAGATCATCGAGTGGGCCAACAACTACCCGCACGTGCAGCTGCGCTTCCCGGAAGTGTGCCCGCAGCTCCCCTCCGCGCCGGCCACCGGACCGTGGTCGGTGCTGCTGCCGAAGATCCCGGGTCCGGCCACCCCGGCGATGCAGTGCCGCATGGTGGAAGGCCACTCGGTGGCCTGGGAGTGCAAACCGGCCGGCTGGCCGCACTGCGACGGCACCTCGGTCCCCACCGCCCAGCACCCCGACGGCGACGCCGTGCCCGACCCGGAGCCCACCACCACGACCACCGCCGCGCCCGCGACGACCACCACCGTCCCGCCCTCGACGACCACGACCACCGTCCCGACCGACGGTGACGGCGCCGACGGCGGCGGTCCCGACACCTCGGCGTGGGTGCCGGCCGGTGGGCGCATGGCCCGGCCCGGTCACCCCTACCAGCCGTGCCCGGCCGGGTGGGGTTGCGAGGGCTACGTCGACCCGAACCCGCCTCGACGCTCCGAGCGGGGACGGCGGCTCATCTTCCCGCAGTGCCGGGCGCTGCCGATCGACGAGATCCAGCTCATCTACTGCTGCCCCTGACCGGCCCGGCGGGCCCGGTGGGGCCCAGCGGATGGGATGATGCAACCGTGAGCGCCCGACCCGAGGAGCTGTGCGCGGCGATCACCGGACGCCGGGCCCGGGTGGTGATCGTCGGGCAGGGCTACGTGGGCCTGCCGGTGGCGATGCGGGCCGTGGAGGCGGGGTTCCCGGTGGTCGGCTACGAGATCGACCCGACCCGCCTCGAGGCGCTTCGTTCCGGGCGCTCCTACGTGGAAGACGTGCCCGACGAGCGCCTCGCCGCCGCGCTGGCCGCCGGGTACCGGCCCACCGGGCGGGTCGGCGACCTCGCCGGCTTCGACGTGGCGGTGATCACCGTGCCGACACCGCTGCGTGACGGGGTGCCCGACCTCAGCTTCGTCGACGCCGCCGCCGAGGCGCTGCGGAAGGTGTTGCGGGCCGGGGCGCTGGTGGTGCTGGAGTCGACCACCTACCCGGGCACCACCGAGGAGCGGCTCCGCCCGGCGCTGGAGGCCTCGGGGCTGCGGGCCGGGACCGACTTCTTCCTCGGGTACTCCCCCGAGCGGATCGACCCGGGTTCCCGGCGCTGGACCTTCGAGAACACCCCCAAGGTGGTGTCGGGCATCGACGACGCGTCGCGCCGCTGCGTCGAGGTGTTCTACGAGACGCTGGTCGACAAGGTGGTGCCGGTCGGGTCCTGCGCCGAGGCCGAACTGGTGAAGCTGCTGGAGAACACGTTCCGCCACGTGAACATCGCGCTGGTGAACGAGCTGGCGATGTTCGCCGGGGACCTCGGGGTCGACATCTGGTCGGCGATCGACGCGGCGTCCACGAAACCGTTCGGGTACATGCGCTTCACCCCCGGTCCCGGCGTCGGCGGTCACTGCCTGCCGGTCGACCCGTCGTACCTGTCGTGGCGGGTGCGGCGACGGGCCGGGCACACGTTCCGGTTCGTGGAGCTCGCCAACGACGTGAACTCCCACATGCCCGACTACGTGGTGGGGCGCATCACCCGGCTGCTCAACCGCCACGGCCGGGCGGTGCGGGGCACCCGCATCCTGCTTGCCGGGCTGGCCTACAAGGCCGGGACCTCCGACTTCCGGGAGTCCCCGTCGCTGGTGGTCGCCGACCGGCTCGCCGCGCTCGGTGCCGAGCTGAGCGCCTGCGACCCGCACATCCCCGACGTGCTCGCCGCCGGGCTCGAGGTGCCGCTCGTGCCGTTCGACGCCCGGACCCTCGAGGCCGCCGACCTGGTGGTGCTGCTCGTCGACCACCCCGAGTTCGACCCCGACCTCCTCGCCGCCCACGCCCCGCTGGTCTTCGACGCCAAAGGGGTGCTGCGCGGCCGGGAGTTCAACGGCGAGCTGCTCTGAACCGCCCGGTGAACGCCTCGGCCACCCGGGCGGCCCGGGCCCGGGCCGGTGCGCCCGGATCGAGCGTGCCGACCGCCAGGCGCCCCACGAGGGCGGCGAGGGCCTCGGGCGCGCCGGGCGCGACCCGGCCGGCGGCCAAGGTGACCAGCGCCGCGGCCGGCGGCGGGACCGCACCGTCGGGCCCCGGGGTGCACAGCAGCGCCACCGGTTCGGCCCGGTCGCGGATCCCGTCGGCCGGCAGGCCGGGCAGCGCCACCGGCAGGCCCGGGGCGCCGAGCAGCAGCACACCGGGCGCCGGGTCCCACAGCGGCGGGCCGTCGGCGAGGCGCAACCCGGCGGCACCCAGGGCCCGCACGAACGCCACGTCGAGCGCCGGGGCGGGGGCGCACAGCACGGCCCGTCCCGTACCGTCGAGCACCGCCGCGGCGTCCAGGGCGACCAGTCCCTCGGGCGGGGCGAGCGACGCCAGGTGCGCTCCGAGGATCCCGAGCAGCTCCTCGGGGTGGCGGGCCCGTCCCACGAGCCGGTCGGCCCGGTAGCACAAGTGCAGCGGTCGGGCCGGGCCGCCCCCCGGCTCGGCGAGGCGCAGCGCGAAGTTGTCCCGCGCCGCGTCGTCGACCACCAGCGCCGCGAACGTCCCGGCGACCAGGTCGGTGGCCGCCTCCGGATGGGTGCGCACCCCCACCGCGAGGTCCCCGATCCCCAGGGTCACGAACCCCGACCAGGGCATCGCCGCCAGCTTCGAGCCGCAGGGCAGACAGGAACCCGGCTCGTCGAGGGTGCGCCGCCCCTCCACCACCGGCACCCCGGCACTCCGCGGGGCCTCGGCCGAATCAGGGGGTTCCAGCAGCCCCGCGGCGTCGAGCTGGTCGGTGAGGCGGGTCAGGTCGGCGAGCACCTCCACCACCGGCACCCCGGCCACCGCGGCGACGTCGGCGGCGAGCTCGGCCAGGGTGGCCCGCCCGTCGAGGAGCCGCCACACGAGCACGCCGGTGGGGTTCAGCTGGTGCAGACCCCCGCCGGGATCGGTGAGCACCCCCCCGCCGGGCACCTCGAGGAGCCGCACCCCCGGCCGGGGCCGGGGCGCGTCGTGGGCGGCCCGGGGCGGCCCGACCCGGATCACCGACCGACCCCCCGCGGCGCGGGGACGGGGAGGGCAGCGACGTGCGGCCCGGCCGGGACGCCCGGCGCGGCGGGTCCGGGCGGCGGGCCGAGCAGGTCGGCGAGCAGCGCCACCGTCGCGCCCGGATCGCCCACCACCACCCGGTGCACCGCCGCGGTGGCGGCGAGGGCCGCCAGGCGGTCCTGCGCCTCCGGACGCTCCCGGCGCCAGGTGTGCTCCCCGACCGCCAGGAGCGCCTCGGCCGGGCGGATCGCCTCCACGGCGGGACGGGCACCGGGGCGCAGCACCGGCACCAGGACCTGCACCGGCGGGGCGGGGCGCCCCGGCGGGCCGAGCTCACCCGGCGGGGTGGGGACCGTGCCCGGCGGGTCCCAGGGGCCGGGGGCGGCGCAGGGCAACCCGAGCAGCACCCGGGCGTTGCGGTCGAGGCCGAGCCACTTCGGGTAGGCCCGGACCTGCCCGTCGCCGTCGAGCGCGACGGTCTCGTCGGTGAGGTACCCGTAGCCGGCCCGGCACAGCGCCGCGGCGAGCGTCGACTTCCCGGCGCCGGACCCGCCGACCACGAGCACCGCCCCGGCGTCCGCCTGCACCGCCGCGGCGTGCAGCACGAGCGGGCTGCGGCAGTGCTCCAGCGCCGACTGGTGCATCGCCCAGAGCAGCACCTCGGCGCAGACGGCCGGGGCGCTCGACACCACGAGACGACCGGCCGGTCCGTGCAACGCCCGGCGGGGCCGACGCCGCCCCCGCCGCTCCAGGGTGAAGCGGACCGCCGGGCCGTCGTCGCGGCCGGCCGCAGGCAGCGCCGCGCACCAGCGGCCCAGCACCGCGGCGGGCGCCGCCTCGTCGACGAGGACCTCCACCACGGTGTCGAGCATGCGCCACCGTCCCGCGGTCCGCAGCGCCGCAGTGACCGGCCGGGGCGTCGCCGGTTCGACGGTCACCGGTCGCTCCGGGGCGTGCCGGTCGGGGCGGGCATCCGGCGGCCGGGCCCCATCCCCGATCCCGGCCCCGGTTCGCCGGGCGTCGCCTCGCCGAACGGCGAGCGGGGATCGAGGAACGCGGCGCCGGGCAGCCGGTCGCGCTCGTCGGGCGCGGCGGCCGCCGGTTCGGCCGGCTCGTCGGGCGGGAACCCGCCCCGCGGCCGTGGGGGCAGGCTCAGCAG
The DNA here is from genome assembly GCA_937949585.1 of uncultured Acidimicrobiia bacterium. Lineage (GTDB taxonomy): Bacteria > Actinomycetota > Acidimicrobiia > IMCC26256 > CALEDW01 > CALEDW01. The sequence goes on along the minus strand of CALEDW010000319.1, from coordinate 2,945 downwards.
CACGAGCAGGAACGGCAGCACCTGCACCCGCTGGCGGGCGAGGATCCCGAAGTTCGAGAACGCCGAGAACGCCCAGATGAACACCCCCACGAACACCACAGCGAACGCCACGTACGGGAAGCGGCGCAGGTGGTGGGGGATCGCGGCGAGGCGGCGCAGCGAGGCCAGGGTGAGGCCGGCGAGCAGCACCCCCTCCAGGGAGGTGAGCAGGCCCTGCAGGTTGGCGATCTCGAACGGGAACGGCCGGTACAGCACCGTCACCGCCGCGAACGGGAAGTCGAGCGGGGTCCGCACCCGCACCGCCGTGAACGCCGACCCGCCGGTCTCGGTGCGCTCCCCCGCGGTGGTGAGCGTCGCGCTGATCGTCTCGTCGGTGAGGGAGCTCACCCCGAAGAACCGCTCCGCCCGGCCGATGAGGAACCCGCCGATCACCACCAGCACCACCAGCGACACCGCCCGCACCACCGGGGTGATCGTGGTGGTGCGCCGCGCCTTGCGGACCAGCTCGGCCGCGGCGAGCGCCACGAAGGCCACCAACGCCACATGCGGCCGCACCAGGGTGACGGCCCCCAGCCCGGCCGCCACCCACACGTAGCCGAGCAGCTGCTGGCGCAGCACCACCGCGGCGCCGTAGGAGGTGAGCCCCAGGCCCAGGATCACCCAGGCCTCCTTGCCCATGCTCGCCGGCCAGTACACCAGCGACGGCAGGAACAGCACCAAGGTGCGGTAGCGGACCGCGTCGGCGTCGGGCAGCGCGGTGCGGAACGCCCGCCAGAACAGCAGCGTGCCGCAGAACGCGAAGAACCCGAACACCATGAACGCGGCGGGCTTCGACGGGCCGGTGACGGCGTACACCCCGCCCGAGAGGGCCCGGATCCATCCGGTGCCGATGACCGGGCCGAGCTCGGGGCTGAAGTCGAACCGGCGGTAGAACGGCATCAGCCACCGGCCGTAGGCGTGGTACTGGTTCGCGTCGGCCACCCCGCCGTACACGCTGAACGCCACGTAGTAGCGCAGCACCGAACCGAACATCTTGGCCACGAACGCGGCCATCACCACCGCCACCAGGCTCGGGTCGCCGTCGAGGCGGGCCAGCCGACGGGCGATCAGCAGCGCGAGCCCGCCCAGCACCGGCCCGGTGATCGCCGCGGCCACCAGCAGCCGTCCGCCCCCGGCGACCGCCACCCCCGCGAACACCACCGCGCCGAGCACCCCGGCGTAGACGGTCAGCACGTAGACCGGCGCGGCCCGCCGGGGCGCCTCCGGCAGCGGGTGGGCGACACCGGCGGCGACGCGGCTCACCGGTCGTGCCCCGTCACGGCGGCGAGGAGGCGCCGGGGACGGCCGAGACGGCCGCCGTCGCGCTCGTCGCGGTACGCAGCCGCCGGTGCGGCCAACGCCCGCAGGTAGTCGGCCTTGGCCCGAAGCCCCTCCACGAACCGCAGCGTCGCCCACGCCTGACGGGCGTAGGAGCCGTCGGCGGCCAGCGTCGCCCGGAGCCGTCGCCGCTCGTCGGGCCCGGGACGGTAGGTGTTCGCCCAGTGGAGCAGCGGGTGCGGGGCGAGGCCGAGCCGGTCGGCGGCGAGGCGGATCCCGTGGGCGACCGCGGCGCCGACCCGCCCGGCCCGGGCCCGGGCCTCGACCTCGGCGACACCGGGGCGGGTGATCGTGGCGAGCTGGGCCACGTCGCGCAGCACGGCCGGGCGGGGGACCCGGTCGCCGGCCACGGCGTGCAGCGCGGCGTGCACCAGCTCGGAGGCCGCCTCGAGGCGGGGCAGGTCCCGCCCGGCGAGCCGGAACGTCGCCGCCGCGGGCAGCAGGTCGTCGGCCGTGACCGTCACGCCCAGCGGCCCGGGCGCCAAGCTGCGGTGCACGTCGAGCTCGAGGCGGTCGGGCATCGTCCAGGCCACGCTGCGACCGAACCGCCGGTCGAACCCGGGACGGGGCTCCGGGTAGTGCCGCACGGCCCCGACCGAGCGGCACCACGCCACCGCGTCGTCCCAGCCGTCGGGGTGCACGAGCACGTCGACGTCGCCGTAGGCCCGCCACGACGGGTCGGGGTAGTGCACCTGCGCCCAGGCGACCCCTTTGAGGAACGCGTGGCCGACACCACGGGCGGCCAGCGCGTCGTGCACCACCAGCGCCAGGCGCTCCAGGGCGAGGCAGGCGAGCATCGCGTCGCGGTGCGCCTCGGCGAGCCGGGCGCGCTGCGCGTCGGTGAGCACCAGCTCACCCGCGGCGACGGTCGCCGCGAGCAGCCCGGTGAGCCGTTCCCGGCGGGCCAGGGCCAACACGGCGTCGAAGTCGTGCTCCGACGGGACGGTGCGCGGCGGCGCCGGCCGCCCGGTGGCGGCCAGCCCGTGGGTGAGCACCAGGGTGATCAGCGACTCCGGGGTCCCCGCCGTCACGGCCGCCCCCCTGGACCGACCTCCGCCAGACCGGCCCGTGCCAGCACCTCGAGCGTGGCGGCGAGATCGGCCGCGACCCGTCGGGGATCGGCGCCGAACGCCTCGGCGAGTGCTGCCGCGAGCTCGTCGTCGCTGCCGCCGACGGCGAGGGCGTCCCACACCGCCGGGCCGGTCCCGGCCAGCACCAGCGGCTCGTCGTGCTCGGGTGCCCACAGGGCCACCCCGAACGGGCCGCGGCGCTCCAGCACCCCTGCGCGTCGCCGCCACCGGGCCGGGCCGGGCCGACCGGCCATCGCTCAGCCCTCCGCGGCGGGAGACGAGCCGGACGGCCTGCTGCGACCACCCACCGCCGCACCCCGGCCCCGACGGCCCTGCTCGCCCCGACGGGGACGCCGCCGCCACGGCCGCCAACCCTGACGGCGGCCCGGATGGCCGTACCCGTAGCCGTACCCGTAGCCGTAGGCCGACCCGTACCCGTAGCCGCCCGAGGCCCGCACCGCCTGCGCCGAGGCGATGAACGCGATCCCCAACGCCGGC
>CALEDW010000318.1 GCA_937949585.1 uncultured Acidimicrobiia bacterium | reverse complement strand
GGATCGAGCGGCGCGGGCACGCGATCGAGTGCCGAATCAACGCCGAGAACGCGGCCCGGGGGTTCCTGCCCTCCCCCGGCACCATCACGCGCCTGCGCCTCCCGTCGGGTCCCTGGGTCCGCTGGGACGGCGGCTACGAGGAGGGTGACACCGTCTCCCAGTACTACGACAACCTGGTCGGCAAGCTCATCGTGTGGGGCCCCGACCGCGACGCGGCCCGCCACCGGATGATCCGGGCGCTGCAGGAGCTCGAGATCGAGGGGATCCACACCACCGTCCCGGCCCACCTGATGCTGCTCACGCACGCCGACTTCGCCGACGCCCGGCACTCGACCCGTTGGCTCGAGGAGCACGTGGACACCTCGGTGCTGGTGAGCCAGGCCTCCGCCGCCCAGGTGCCGGGCACCCCGGAGGCGGAGCCGACGACCGTGCCGGTGGAGGTGGACGGCCGGCGGTTCCGGGTCACGGTGTGGCTCCCACCGACCCCGGCCGGCGCCGGCGTGGCGGGCCCGCAGGCGCCGGCCCGACCCGCGCCCAAGCCGGTCGGCGCCCGCCGGGCCGGCCCGCTCGGGAGCGCCGGCGGCGGGGACGGCCGGATCACCGCGCCGATGCAGGGGACCATCGTGAAGGTGCTCGTCGGTCCCGGCGACGAGGTCGAGGTCGGCCAGCGGGTCCTGGTGCTGGAGGCCATGAAGATGGAGAACTCCATCACCGCCGAGACCGCCGGGGTGGTCACCGCCGTGCACGTCGCCGAGGGCGCCACGGTCTCCACCGGCGACCTGCTGCTCGAGATCGGCGACTGAGTCCCGCGGCCCCTCCCGGGCGCCGCCCGGCCGCCGGCGGGATCAGCGGGCGGCGTCGGCGAGGGCCTCGGCCAGGGCCGGGTGCACGAGGAGGCTCTCGGCGAGATCACCGACCCGCAGCCCGTTGCGCACGGCCACCGCGACGACGCTGATGAGCTCGGCGGCGTGCCGGCCGACGATGGAGCCACCGAGCACGATCCCGGTGTCGGGATCGGAGATCACCTTCACGAAGCCCCGCGGGTCGCCGTCGATGAGCGCCTTGGCGTTGGCCGCGAACGGGACCTTCGTGACCCGGGTACGCCGCCCCGCGGCGTGGGCCTCGGCCTCGGCGAGCCCGACGTCGGCGATCTCAGGGTCGGTGAAGATCGCCGAGGCGGCCTTGTCGTAGTCGAGGTGGCGGTGCGGGCGGACGTGGAGCCCCATGATGTGCTCGGCCACCTTGCGTCCCTGCATCGCCGCCACCGACGAGAGCGGGAGTCGCCCCGACAGGTCGCCGACCGCGTAGACCGACGGCACCTCCGTCCGGCAGTTGTGGTCCACCGGGACGTACCCGCGCCCGTCGGGGGCGAGGCCCGCGGCCTCCAGGCCCAGATCCTCGGAGTTCGGCACCGAGCCGACCGCCAGGAGCGCGTGGGAGGCGGCGATCCGCCGCCCGTCGTCGCAGACCACCTCCACCCCGCCCTCGCCCACGGCGATCCCCACCGCCCGGGCGCCCTTCAGCAGCCGCACCCCACGCTCGGCAAAGGTGTCCTCGAGCACGGCCGCGACCTCGGGGTCCTTGCCGGGCAGCACCTGCTGGCGCGACACGACCAGACTCACGTCCGCACCCAGCGAGCGGAACATGTGCGTGAACTCCACCCCGGTCACCCCCGAGCCGATCACGCAGAGGTGCTCGGGCATCTCCGGAGGCGGGTAGGCCTGCCGGGTGGTGAGCACCCGAAGGCCGTCGACCGGGGCCCAGTCGGGGATCCGCGGCCGGGAGCCGGTCGCGAGCACGACCACGTCGGCCTCGAGGTGTTCCTCGGCACCGTCGGCGCTCCGCACCGCCACCGACCGGGGCCCGGTCAGGCGACCCCGTCCGGCGATGATCCGCACGCCCTGGGAACCGAGCAGTTCGACGAGCCCCCGGTGCAGGTGCTCTTCGATGCGGCGCACCCGGGCCCGCAGGGCATCGAGGTCGAGACGGCCCGAGGCCTCCAGGCCCATGGTCCGGGCCCGCTGCAGCTCGATGAGCTCCCCGCCGGTGGCGATCATCGCCTTCGACGGCACACAGTCCCGCAGGTGCGCCGCGCCGCCCACGAGGTCCTGTTCGACGAGCACGACCTCGGCGCCGAGGGCGGCGGCGACGGTGGCGCAGGTGTTGCCGCCCGGCCCGGCCCCGAGGATGACGATGCGGGTGTGCACGGGCGCAGGCTACGTCCCACCGGCAGACGGCCCGGGCCCCGGCGCCGGTACCCTGCCGGCGTGGCCGAGCTGCGGGTCGACCGGCTGACCGGCCGCCCGGTCATCCTCGCCGCCGCCCGGGCGGAACGCCCGCACACCACCCGACACCCCCCCGAGCCGGCCGACACCGCCTCGTGCCCCTTCTGCCCCGGCCGGGAGCACCGAACCCCGCCCGAGGTCGCCCGGATCGGTCCCCCGCCGCCCGACGGGCCGGGCTGGCGGGTTCGGGTCGTGCCCAACCTGTACCCGATCGTCGGCGGTCCCGGCGCCGCGCCGGGTACCGAGGGCGCGCACGAAGTGGTGATCCTCTCCCCCGACCACGGGCGATCCTTCGCCGACCTCGGCGACGGGGAGGCGGCCACGGTGCTCGCGGTGATGCGCGACCGGTGCCGGGCGCACCTCGCCG
>CALEDW010000317.1 GCA_937949585.1 uncultured Acidimicrobiia bacterium | reverse complement strand
GCGCGCCGCGGGCGAGGCGTTGGCCGAGGCGGTGGCCGCAGCGCTGCCGGCCTGGGTCGAGGCGTCCGTCGACCGGGTGCTCGTCGCCTGGGGGCGCGCCGATCCCGCGGCCGCGGCGCGGGCCCGCCGCGGCGCCCGGCTCGGGGCACCGGCGCTGGCGGCCCGGGTGGCCGCCGAGCTGCGGGCGGAGTGCACCGCCGATCCGGGGCGGCAGCGGCGCACGCCGCTGCAGATCCTCGCCGGGGCCGCCGCCCTGCCCACGGAGCTGCTCGAGCGCGCCGGGGTCCCGCCGGTGCGGCGGGATCCCTTCGACGAACGGGTCCGGCCGGACGATCGCTACGACCTCGCACCCCGCCGCTTCTCCGAGCTGGGGGATCCGGCGCTGGACCGCCTGGCCGTGGCCTGGGGGGCGGCGAAGGCCGCCGTGTTGCGCCGGCGCCGGGGCTGAAGTCCACGACGGAGCGGTGCGCCGCTACAGCAGCCTGCGTCGGCGCCCGATACCTCCCTCATGCGGGACGATCCCTGCGAAGGCGCGGCCGCCGGTCCGACGGCTCGGCCCGACGGCACCGCGGCGCCGGCGGTGCTCGACGCGCTCGGCGACCTCGTGGCCGTCGTCGACGAGGACTTGCGGGTGCGGTACCTGTCGGCGAGCAACGCCCGGGCGTTCGGCTACCCCGTGGAGGTGATGCGGGGGCGGCGCATCACCTCCAACGTGCTGCCCGCCGACCGGGCCCGGCTGGTGCAGGCGATCCGGTCCGTGCTCACGGGGGCCGAGGAGCGCTCGGTGGTCCAGTTCCGGGCCGGGCGTGCCGACGGGGCGACGTCGACGTTCGAGACGGTGATCACCCCGCTCCCCGGGCTCCGGCCGCAGGTCGTGCTGACGACCCGGGACGTCACCGAACGGGTGGATTCCGAGGCCGCGCTGCGCCGGCGCGCCGCCGGTGACGCGTTGGTGAGCGAGCTGTCCCGGGCGCTGCTCGAGGCCGGCCCGGAGGAGTTCGACGAGATCGTTGTGGCCTCGCTGCGTTGCGTCGCCGCGTTCCTCGGTGCCGACGAGGCGGTGTTCGTGCGGACCGAGGAGGGCGGTCTGCCCGTCGTCACCCATCGCTGGTGCCAGGACCGGCCCGGAGCGGCCGAGGACGGCCCCGACGCCGAGGACGCGCCCGACCTCGGGGACGTGCTGCCCACCGTCGTGGGCGGGGAAGGTCCCATGGAGGCGGCGGTGCCGGGGACGTCGCTTGAGGGCCGCGACGTGGCGGCCCTGGCCCGGGAGCTCGCCGGCCGTGCCCGGGTGCTGGTGCGGGTCGCCGACGACGACCCGGGGACGGCCGCCACCCGGGCGGAGCTGGCCCGCCGGGGCTTTGCCGCCGGGGCCGTCGTACCGGTGCGGGTGCAGGAACAGGTGACCGGGGTGCTGGCATTCGGGTGGCGGCGGGACCCGCACCGGCTCGACGCGGCCCGCCTCGATCCCCTGGTGGTGCTCGCCGACGTGCTGGTCTCCGCCGCCGAACGCCATGACGCCCTCCTTTCCCGGTGCCGACAGGATCAGCGGTTCCGGCTGCTGGCCGAGCACGCCTCCGACTTCACCTTCGTCTACGGGGCCGACCGCACGGTCACCTACGCGAGCCCGGCGGCCCGTCGGCTCCTCGGCATCGACGAGGGGATCGGGCTGGCCGACCACCCCCGGTTCGTGCACCCCGACGATCACCAGACCGTGCTCGAGCACTTCAGTCGCATCGTTGCCGCCGGGGCCGGGACGGTGAGCCCCCCGCTGGAGGTGCGACTGCGACGGGTCGACGGGGTGTGGCGCTGGGTGGAGATGGTGGCCACCAACCTCCTCGAGGACCCTTCGGTGGCCGGGATCCTCATCAACGGGCGCGACGTGACCGAGGCCCGGGAGGCGGCGCACGCCCTGGCGACCAGCGAGGCCCGCTGGCGAGCCGTGGTCCAGGGGACCGCGGACGTGGTGACCCTGGTCGGTCCCGACGGGACCATCCGCTACACCAGTCCGGCCGCGGCCCGGATCTTCGGGTTCGGTCCGGGGCACCGCACCGTGACCGACCCGTGGAGCCACATTCACCCCGACGACGCCCGGCACCTCCGTGAGCAGTTCGCGGAGCTGCTCGACGGGCGACGCCGCGAACCGATCCGGTTCCGGCTCCGTGACGCCGCCGGCCGGTGGCGCCACGTGGAGAGCACCGCGGTGGATCACCGCGACGACCCGCTCGTCGGGGGGGTGCTGGTCACCACCCGGGACGTCACCGCCCGGGCCCGGGCCGAACAGCTCGTCGCCGACCAGGCCGCGACCCTCCGACGGATCGTCCGGGGGGACCCGTTGCCCGAGGTGATGGAGGAGCTGTGCCACGCCGTCGAGCGCTACGACGATTCGTGGCGATGCTCGGTGATGCTCGTCGACCCGTCCGGCACCACGCTGCGGTGCTGTGCGGCCCCCAACCTCCCGGCCCGGATGGTCGAGGTCCTCGAGGCCGGGATACCGGTCGGCGAAGGCGTCGGGACCTGCGGCACCGCCGCGGCCCGCAGATCGGTGGTGATCACCGCGGATGTGACCGCCGACGAGCGGTGGGCGCCCTGGCGGAACCTGGCGGCGGAGGTCGGGATCCGGTCGTGCTGGTCGGTGCCCATGCTCGACTCCGGCGGCCGGGTGGTGGCCACCCTCGCCGTCTACGGCAGTCGTCCGGGCGTCCCGGACGACGAAGTGCGCCGCATCGTGGACACGTTCGCCGACCTGGGATCGGTCGCCGTGGAACGGGAGCTCGCCGAGGCCCGCCTCGCCCATCAGGCCCACCACGACCCGCTGACCGGCCTGCCGAACCGCACCCTGTTCATGCAGCTCCTGGAGCGCAGCCTCGCCCGGGCCGTCCGGACGGGGGCGCACGTCGCGGTGCTGTTCTGTGACCTCGACAGGTTCAAGGTCGTGAACGACAGCCTCGGGCACGCCTTCGGGGATCGGGTGCTCGTCGAGCTCGCCCGGCGCCTCGAGCGGGTGATCCGTACCGGGGACGTGATCGCCCGGACCGGCGGTGATGAGTTCGCGGTGTTGTGCGACGACCTCGACGGCCGGGACGCCTCCGACCACGCGGCGCGGGTCGCCGAACGAATCCTGTCCGCAGTCGACCAGGTGGTCGACCTCGAGGGGATGAGCGCGCGCGTCACCGCCAGCGTCGGGGTCTCGATCGGGCTCCCCGGCGCCGATTCGGCGGCGGTGCTGCGCGACGCCGACGTCGCGATGTACCAGGCCAAGGACGCGGGCCGGGCGTGTTGGCGGCTCTTCGACGACGACATCCGGCGGGCGGTACGGGCCCGCTTCGACGGCGAGCAGCGGCTGCGGCGGGCGCTCGAGGACGGGGCGCTGTTCCTGCGGTACCAGCCGGTTGTCGACCCCCGCCGGGGTGCCTGTCTCGGGGTCGAGGCGCTGCTGCGCTGGCGCGACCTCGACGGGGCGGTCCGCCGGCCGGATGTGGAACTGGCCGAGGAGACGGGGTTGATCCACCCCATCGGCGACGTCGTACTGGAGCAGGCCGTCGCCCAGCTCGCCTGCTGGCGGGCCGAGCTCGGCCCCCGCCTGCCGGCCGGGTTCGCGATGTCGGTGAACCTCGCAGCGGCCCAGCTGTGCCGCGCCGACATCGCCGGGCGGATCCTTGCGCTCCTCGACGCGCACCGGGTGCCGGCGGGGGCGTTGCACGTCGAGATCACCGAGGGAACGCTGCTGCTCCGCGAGGCGCTCGACCAGCTCTCCGCGTTGCACGCCGCCGGCGTGCAACTGGCCATCGACGACTTCGGGACCGGGTACTCCTCGTTGGGGTACCTGCGCCAGCTCCCGATCGACATCCTCAAGGTCGACCGGGAGTTCGTCGCCGCGCTGCCCGACGACCGGCGGAGCCTGGCCGTCACCCGCGCCGTGGTCGAGGTGGGCCACGCGCTCGGGCTGGTGGTGGTGGGGGAAGGGGTGGAGACGGCCTCCCAACGCGACACCCTGGTCACCCTGGGTGTCGACCTGGTCCAGGGATACCTGTACGCCCCCGCACTGGATCCCGACGAGCTGCGCCGCCGGTTCCTCGACACGGTCACGGCGGCGGCCGTCCCGCCGGTGCGAGCCGTAACCGGCCCGTAACCCGACGCGCACCGCCGGGAAACAGCACTGCGTCATCCTGCCGTCACCTTGACGGGAGGGGGTGCAGTGGAGCTCGACTCGGGCAACACCGCGTGGGTCCTGGTGTCGGCGGCGCTCGTGCTGTTCATGACGCCGGGCCTGGCGCTGTTCTACGGCGGGATGGTGCGGGCAAAGCACGTCCTGGCCATGCTGATGCAGAACTTCTTCGCCATCGGGCTGGTGAGCGTGCTGTGGGCCGCCGTCGCGTACTCGCTCGCCTTCGGGGGGACCGGGAGACTCGTCGGCAACCTCGACTTCGCCTGGATGCGCGACCTCGCCGGCACGGCCCCACCCGGGGTGTCACTGTCGATCCCACCCGGGCTCTACGCCGCCTACCAGCTGATGTTCGCGATCATCACCCCGGCCCTGATCACCGGTGCCGTCGCCGACCGGATGCGCTTCGGTGCCTGGGCCTGGTTCTGCGGCCTCTGGCTCGTCATCGTGTACGCACCCATCGCCCATTGGGTGTTCGCCCCCTCGGGCTGGCTGTTCCGGCGGGGGGCCCTCGACTTCGCGGGCGGGACCGTGGTGCACGTGAACGCCGGCATCGCCGCGCTGGCCGCCGTGCTGGTGCTCGGGCGCCGGCGCGGCTGGCCGCAGACGGCGATGCCGCCGCACTCGCTGCCCCTCACCCTGCTCGGGACCGGGATCCTCTGGCTCGGCTGGTTCGGGTTCAACGCCGGCTCGGCGCTGGGTGCCGACGCGCTGGCCGTGCAGGCGCTGATCAACACCCAGCTGGCCGCGGCCGCCGGGCTGCTCGGCTGGCTCGCCCTCGAGCGCCTGCGCTCCGGTCACGCCACCACGCTGGGGGCGGCCTCCGGTGCGGTGGCCGGACTGGTCGCGATCACGCCCTGCGCCGGGTTCGTCGGGGGTATGGCCCCGATCTGGATCGGCCTGATCGCCGGGGCGGTGTGCCAGGCGGCGGTGAGCCTGAAGTACCGCTTCGGCTACGACGACTCGCTCGACGTGGTGGGCGTGCACCTCGTGGGCGGTCTCGTCGGGTCGCTGCTCCTGGGCTGCTTCGCCGACACGGCCGTCAACGCCGGCGGGCGGGACGGCCTCTTCTTCGGCGGCGGGTGGGGCCTGCTCGGAGAGCAGACGCTGGCCGTGGCGGCCACCATGGTCTTCTCGTTCGTCCTCACCACCGTGATCCTCGTGGTCCTGCGGGCCGTGCTGCCCGGCGGGATCCGGGCCGGTGAGGAGGAGGAAGAGGTCGGCCTCGACCTCAGCCAGCACTCGGAGGTGGCCTATGCCGCCGAGCGGGCCTGAACGGGGGGAGCGCGCCGAACACCGTCACACCAGGAGAGGAGCGACATGAAGCTCGTGACCGGGATCATCAAGCCGTTCAAGCTCGACGAGGTGAAAGAGGCGCTGCGCGCCGTCGGGGTGCAGGGCCTCACCGTCTCGGAGGTCCAGGGCTACGGCCGCCAGCGGGGCCACACCGAGGTCTACCGGGGCGCGGAGTACGAAATCGACTTCGTGCCCAAGCTGCGCGTCGAGGTCGTCGTCGCCGACGGGGACGTCACCCAGGTGGTCGAGCGGATCGTGGATGCGGCCCGCACCGGCAAGATCGGCGACGGCAAGGTCTGGGTCACCGACGTCGAACACGTCCGCCGGGTCCGCACCGGTGAGGTCGACGCCGACGCGATCTGATCGGGCCCCGATGGACGTGGCGGCCCGCCTGCGAGCCGTCCGGGCGGGCCTCGCGGCGTCGGGGGGGCGGGCCTGGGCCCGGGCGTGGAGCGACGCGCTCGACGAAGCCCTGCGCCACCTCCTCGCCGACCTGGCGAGCTCCGGCGGGCACCCCGACCACGCCCTCATCGCCCTCGGTTCCTACGGGCGGCGCGAGCTCTGCCCCGGCTCCGACGTCGACGTGCTGCTGCTCGTTCCCCGGGTCGGGCCCGGCGTCCGTCGCCTCGCGGAGCGGCTCTGGTACCCCCTGTGGGACGCCGGCCTCGTGCTGGGCCACGCGGTGCGCACACCCCGGGAGGCCCGCCGGGCC
>CALEDW010000316.1 GCA_937949585.1 uncultured Acidimicrobiia bacterium | reverse complement strand
CGGCGGCGGGGCGAGGCCGCCAACCCGCGCCAGGTGCACGGGAACACGCCGCTGGAGCTCGCCTGGACGATCGCCCCCGCGGTCATCCTCGCGGTGCTCGCGGTGCCGACCGTACGGACGATCTTCTCCCTGGCCGACGAGCCGGCGCGGGCCGAGCGGCTCGACGTCGTGGCCGTGGGCAAGCAGTGGTGGTGGGAGTTCCAGTATCCCCGTCAGCCCCGGTTCGGCATCGACCGGCGGATCGTGACCGGCACCGAGCTGCACATCCCGGCCGGGGTCCCGGTGAACGTGCGCCTGGAGTCCGACAACGTCATCCACTCCTTCTGGGTGCCGGAACTGAACGGCAAGAAGGACGTCATGCCCGGGCGGCGCAACCGCCTGACCATCGAGGCCGACCGGCCCGGCACCTACCTGGGGCAGTGCGCCGAGTACTGCGGGCTCGCCCACGCCGACATGCGCTTCCGGGTCGTCGCGCAGCGTCCGGAGGAGTTCCGGGCCTGGGTGCGCGACCAGCGCCGCGGCCCGGCGCGGCCGTGGCAGGGCGAGATACGGCGGCTCACGGCCCAGAAGTACCAGTGCACGAACTGCCACGTCTTCGACGACTCGTCGCGGGTGGCTCTCGCCCCGAACCTCACCCACCTCGCCTCCCGCACCACCTTCGCCGGCGGCACCTACGCCCTGAACCGGTCGGACCTGGTGCGCTGGATCCTCGACGCGCCGAGCCTGGTGCCCATGCAGGCCCGCGACTGCCGCAAGCCGCCGCCGGCCACCTGTGTCGGCATGCCCTCCTACACCCGGAACACCCCGAGGGGGCAGCCGGTGATGACCCGCCGGGACGCCGAGGTCATCGCCGACTACCTCCTGGCGCAGCGATGAGAGGGGGTCGCCAGCCGTGACCACCGTGCCCGAGACGCTCCCCGCCCCCCGGCCGGTCGGGCTGCTCCTGCGCCGGCCTCGGTCGACCACCGGGCTGTGGAGCTGGTTCACCACCGTCGACCACAAGAAGATCGGGATCCTCTACGGCGGCGTCGCCCTCGTCTTCTTCGTCGTCGCCGGGGTGGAAGCGCTGCTCATCCGGCTCCAGCTCGCCGCGCCGAACGGCACCGTGCTCACCGCGGCCCAGTACAACACGATGTTCACGATGCACGGCACCACGATGGTGTTCCTCGTGGGCATGCCCCTCGCCGCCGCGTTCGGCAACTACTTCATCCCGCTCATGATCGGCGCCCGCGACGTGGCGTTCCCCCGTCTCAACATGTTCGGGTTCTGGGTGTTCTTCCTCGGCGGGCTGTTCCTGTACTCGAGTTTCTTCCTGGGCGGAGCGCCCGACGGCGGCTGGTTCGGCTACACCCCGCTCACCAGCGCACCGTTGAACCAGGGGTTCCTGCCGGGGCGGGGGCCGGACTTCTGGGCGGTCGGGCTCATCATGCTGGGCATCGGGTCGGTGACGGCGGCGGTCAACTTCATCGTCACGATCCTCAACATGCGGGCGCCCGGCATGACCCTCATGCGGATGCCGCTGTTCGTGTGGATGATGCTCGTCGTGGCCTTCCTGACCGCCTTCGCGATGCCCCCGGTCACCGCGGCGCTGCTGATGGTGATCTTCGACCGCAACTTCGGCACGCTGTTCTTCGACGCCGCCTCGGGCGGTGACCCGCTGCTGTACCAGCACCTCTTCTGGCTGTTCGGCCACCCGGAGGTGTACATCCTGATCCTGCCCGGCATGGGCATCATCTCGGAGATCCTGCCGGTGTTCTCCCGCAAGCCCCTGTTCGGGTACGCCGTGGTGGTGTTCTCCGGGATCGCGATCGGGTTCCTGGGATGGGGCGTGTGGGCCCACCACATGTTCACTACCGGGCTCGGTCCCGTGGCCGTCGCCGCGTTCGGGCTCTCGACGATGCTCATCGCCGTACCCACGGGCGTGAAGATCTTCAACTGGCTCGGTACCGTATGGGGCGGGTCGTTGCGGCTGGCCACCCCGATGCTGTTCGCGCTCGGGTTCATCGCCATGTTCACGCTGGGCGGGCTTTCGGGCGTCACCCACTCGATCGTGCCCGCGGACACCCAGCAGACCGACACCTACTACGTGGTCGCCCACTTCCACTACGTGCTCTTCGGCGGCCTCGTGTTCGCGATCTTCGGGGGCCTGTACTACTGGTGGCCGAAGGTGTTCGGGCGGATGCTCGACGAGCGGCTCGGGAAGCTGAACTTCTGGCTCATGCTCATCGGGTTCAACCTCACGTTCTTCCCGATGCACGTCCTCGGCCTGCAAGGCATGCCTCGGCGGACCTACCGGTACGCCGAGGGAATGGGCTGGGACACCCTCAACCTCTGGGTGACGGTCGGATCCTTCGTCATCGCCGCATCCGTCCTGGTGTTCCTCGTCAACGTGATCCGCACCGCGATGCGCGGGGAACCGGCCGGGCCCGACCCGTGGGACGGTCGGACCCTGGAGTGGAGCACCGCGTCGCCGCCGCCTGAGTACAACTTCGCCGCCATCCCCCGCGTGGAGGCCCGCGACGACTTCTGGCACCGCAAGTACACCGAGGACGCCGAAGGGCGGCTCGTCCCGCTGCCGGCGGGAGGGGCCGACGCCGCCACCGCCACCACCGCCGGTGCCCCACCGACGGCCGGGGAGGACGGGCACGGCAACGGCGGGCACGGCATCCACATGCCCTCGCCCTCGTACTTCCCCCTGGTGATGGCCCTGGGCCTGCCGGTGCTCGGGTACGCGGCGGTGTTCAAGAGCCCGTGGCTGGCCGTCCCGGGCCTGCTCCTGCTGCTCTACGGCATGTACGCCTGGGCGATCGAGCCGGCCACGGCGGAGGACTGAGCCGTGACCGACGCCGCCCTCACCGCCCCGGCCGCCGTCGAGGAGCACGAGCACACCGGAACCGGCCTGGCGAACACGAAGCTGGGGATGTGGGTCTTCCTGGCCTCGGAGTGCCTCTTCTTCGGCGCGTTCATCTCCGCCTACCTGCTGTACCGGGGCCGGGTGGTCGAGGGGCCCACCCCGCGGGACGTCTACAACATCCCCTTCACCTCGGTGACGTCGTTCATCCTGCTCATGAGCTCGCTCACCATGGTGCTGGCCCTGGCGGCCATCCAGCGCGACGACGGCCGCCGGTTCCGGGTCTGGATCCTGGCCACGGCACTGTTCGGGCTCGTGTTCATCGGCGGGCAGGTGTACGAGTTCACCGAGTTCTACCGGGAAGGCCTCGCGCTCAGCACCAACGTGTTCGGCTCCAGCTTCTTCGTGCTCACCGGTCTCCACGGGGCGCACGTCACCGCCGGGATCGTGTGGCTGCTGTCGCTGTGGGCGATGAACACCACGGGCAAGCTCGGCGCCGCCGACGCCGAGAAGGTCGAGGTCGCCGGGCTGTACTGGCACTTCGTCGACGTGGTGTGGATCGTGATCTTCACCGTCGTCTACCTGATCCCCACCGGATGAGACGGCGGCCGGCACCCCGACGAGTCGCGACGGAGGGACCGTGAGCGCACCCGAGACGCCCGCACCGGCCACCGAGGTCGTCCCGGCCGCCGCAGGGGCGCCGGCGCACCCGGCCCCGGCGATGCTGCCGGGCGTGGTGCGCCCGCACCCCCAGCCGTTCCAGTACGTGATGATCGCGGTGGTCCTGTGCGTGGTCACCGCCCTCGAGGTGGGGATGTACTACCTCGAGGGCGACCTTCCCGACCAGGTGATCATCGGGATCCTGCTGGCCATGGCACTGGTGAAGTTCGTGCTCGTGGCCAGCTGGTACATGCACCTGCGCACCGACCGGCCGATCTTCAAGCGGTTCTTCACCACCGGCGTGGTGGGGGCGGTGATCCTGTACGCCGTGGTCCTGCTCACCCTGGGGGTGCTGAGCTGAGCCCGGGGCCCCTCGCGGTGGGCGCCACGTTCCCGGCGTGGGACCCGCACCCCGACGTCTGGCTGCTCGTCGCCCTGCTCGTCGCAGGCTACGCCGTCGCCCTCGGCCGCCTCGGCCCGACGCTGGTGCCGGTCGGAACGCCGGTGGCGAGCCGGTTCCAGGTGACCTGCTTCGGGCTCGGCGCCTTCACCACCTGGCTGGCGGCCGACTGGCCCGTGCACAACCTCGGCGAGGGCTACCTCTACAGCGTGCACATGGTGCAGCACCTGATGTTCACGATGGTCGCGGTCCCGCTGCTGCTCCTCGGCACCCCCGCCTGGCTGGCCCGACACCTGCTGCGTCCGCCCCGGCTGTTCGCCACCGTCCGGCAGTGCTCCCGGTTCCTCCCCGCGCTGCTGATCTTCAACGTGGTGGTGGTGGTCACCCACTGGCCGGCGTTCGTGGACGCCACCCTGCGGTCCGGGCCCGTCCACTTCCTCGGCCACTCGCTGCTGTTCCTCTCGGCGATCGTGATCTGGATGCCGATCCTCAGCCCGCTCCCGGAGATCCCGCGGCTGCGTCCGCCGCTGCAGATGGCGTTCCTGTTCCTGCAGGCCGTCGTTCCCACCGTCCCGGCCTCGTTCCTCACCTTCGGGCACCAGCCCCTGTACCGTCGGTACGAGGACCTGCCCAAGCTCTTCGGGCTCGACGCGCTCACCGACCAGCTCGTGGCCGGGCTCATCATGAAGATCGGGGCCGGCCTCCTGCTGTGGGCGATCATCGCCGTGGTGTTCTTCCGCTGGGCGGCGGCGGAGGAGCGGCGGAACCGGCCCCAGCCCGGCTTGCGGGACATGGAGCGGGAACTCGAACGTTTCGGACTGAGGATCTCGAATTGAGGGACGAGGGATGAACGACGACTCGACGGCCACGGGTCCCGACGAGCCCCGGGAGGCACCCGGGGCGGTGGCGACGCTGGACGAGCCGGCGCCCCGGCCGGCCACCCCGGCGCCCGATCCGGTCCGGGCCGCCCGCCGGGACCGGCTCTGGCTGCCGCTGCTGATCCCCGTCGGGGCGATCCTGGCCGTGCTCTTCGTGGTGCTGAACGTGTCACGGGTGTTCCTCGCCGTCTCCGAGGTGGACAAGGCGATCGCGGTGGGCATCGGCACTGCGCTCACCGTGCTCATCCTCGCCGGCGCGGCCGCGCTGTCCGCCTCCCGGCGGGTGCGGCCCACCCAGGTCACCCTGGGGTTGGGGGTCTCGCTGCTGCTGCTGGCGCTGTTCGGCTCGATGATGCTGG
>CALEDW010000315.1 GCA_937949585.1 uncultured Acidimicrobiia bacterium | reverse complement strand
AGCCCGAAGGCCGACCTGCGCATCGCCGCGGTCGGCCCGGCGGTGAGCCTGGGGCTCGGGCTGGGCTTCGGGGTGCTGGCCCTGGCGTTCGGGCTGATCGGCGCGCCGGAGCTCGTCACCGGGGCGCTGGGGTGGCTGGCGTTCATCAACGTGCTCCTGGCGGTGTTCAACCTCATGCCCGCGGCGCCGCTCGACGGGGGGCGGGTGCTGCGGGCCGTCGTGTGGCAGCGCACCGGCGACCAGCTGCGCGCCGCGGTCACCGCGGCGCGGGCCGGCCGGGCGTTCGGCTACGGGCTGGTGGGGCTGGGCCTGTTCGGGTTCGCCGTCGGCGCCGGGATCGGGGGGTTGTGGTTCGTGTTCCTGGGCTGGTTCCTGCTCAGCGCGGCCCGGGCCGAGGAGATGGAGGCCACCACCCGGGGGGCGCTGGCCGGTGTGCGGGTGCGCGACGTGATGAGCCCCGAGCCGCTGGTGGCGCCCGGCTGGCTCACCGTGGAGGCGTTCCTCACCGACTACGTCCTCACCCACCGGTTCTCGGCGTTCCCGATCGAGGACTTCGACGGGCGCCTCGCCGGCCTCGTGACCCTGGCGCGGCTCAAGGCGGTGCCGCCGGAGCGGCGGGGGTCGGTACGAGTCCTCGATGCGGCCTGCCCGATCGACCAGGTGCCCCGCGCCGCCCCGGACGAACCGCTCGTCGACCTGCTCGCCCGCATGGCCGGCTGCTCCGACCACCGCGCCCTCGTGTTCGACGACGGTCGGCTGGTCGGGATCGTCACCCCCACCGACGTGCACCACGCGCTGGAGGTGGCGCACCTGCGGGGCTGGTAGCGCGAGGTTCAGGTCGCCCCCGAACCTGCCGATGCTGCGGGCATGTCTGAGAACGGGCGATACGGACGGTTCGAAGGCGCACCGGACCCACGGGCCCACTTCTGGGGGCGTCACGAACGGCTCCTGCACCTGCTCATCGTCGTCACCCTCGCCGTCGGTGCCCTCTACCTGGTCTGGCGGCTCGGCTGGACGTGGCGGGGCGCCTACGCACCCACCTACGTCGTGCTCATGGCCGCCGAGCTCTTCGGGTTCGCGAGTCTGGCGGCGTACGCGGCGATGGCCTGGCACCTCCCCGAGCGGAGGTCTGCGCGCCCGCGCTCGCCACGGACCGTCGACGTGTTCGTGTGCACCTACGACGAGCCGGTGGCGGTGGTCCACGCCACGTTGGCCGGGTGCCGGGCCATCCGGTACCCGCACACCACCTGGCTCCTCGACGACGGCCGCCGGCCCGAGATGGCGCGCCTGGCCGCGGCGATGGGCGCGCGCTACCTCACCCGGACCGACAACCGGCACGCCAAGGCCGGCAACGTCAACCACGCGCTGGGGTGCACCGACGGAGAGCTGGTGCTGGTGCTCGACGCCGACCACGTTCCCCTGCCCGAGATCCTCGACGAGACGGTGGGCTACTTCGACGACCCCCGGGTCGCGTTGGTGCAGACCCCGCACGACTTCTCGAATCGCGACTCGGTGCAGCACACCAAGCCGTGGCGGCACGAGCAGAGCCTGTTCTACCGGGTGGTCGCGCCCGGGAAGGACCGGTGGAACTCGATGTTCTGGTGCGGCTCGGCCGCGGTGCTGCGACGCGAGGCCCTGGCCGAGGTGGGTGGGGTGCTCACCGACACCGTGGCCGAGGACTTCCACACCTCCATCGCCCTGCACGCCGCCGGATGGCGAACCCGCTACCACGACCGGGTCCTCGTGCAGGGCCTCGCCCCGCACGACGTCGCCGCGTTCCTCCTGCAGCGCGACCGCTGGGCCCGGGGCAACCTGCGGGTGCTGCGCACCCCGCAGAACCCGCTTTGGGCCCGGGGGCTCACCGGCCGACAGCGCCTCAGCTACCTGTCGTCGCTGCTGGCCTACGGCAACGGTCCGCAACGCCTCGCCATGCTCGTCGTGCTGGTCGTCACCTTGCTCAGCGGTCGCCTGCCGCTCACCGCCACACCGGCCACCTTGCTCGGGCTGTGGGCCCCGTACACCGCGCTGGGGTTCTGGTGCACCCTGGCCCTGGCCCGGGGCACGCTCGGACCGGCCGACAGCACCCGGCACCACCTCATGACGATGGGGATCTACACCCGCGCCTTGCTGGTGCTGGTACACGGCGGGACCCGCGGGTTCCGGGTCACCCCGAAGGAGGGTGTCGACCCCGGTGGCTTCCGGGTGCTGCGCGCCCTCCCGCTGCTGGGCGGGCTGGGCGTCGCCCTCACCGCCGCCGTTGCACTGCGCGCCGCCGCCACCGCCGGCCTGCTGACGCTCCCGTCGATGCCCTCCTTCGCCCTTGCGATCACCCTGGCGCTGGGGGTCTGGGAGCTGGGTTGTGTCACCTGGGTGTTGGGCGGGCTGGCCCGCCGGCGGCAGTTGCGCCGCCACTACCGCGTGGACGTCGACCTCACCGGCGTGATCGACGGGGACGTCGTCCGCGTCCGGGACCTGTCCCCCGAAGGGTTCGCCGCCGAGTGCGGGCGGGCGCCGGTCGCGGGCCGACCGATGGCGGTGCAGCTGCAGCTGCCCATGGCCGACGGGCGGGGGCGCGAGGTCCGCCTCCGGGCCGAGCCCCGCGCCGTCCGACGCCGGGACGACGGCACCTGGCGGGTCGGGGCCGAGATCGTCGCCGTCGACGCCGAGGACCGGGACCGCCTCGTGGAGTACTGCCACGTCGTCGCCCCCATGGAGCGGCTCCTCGGCGCTCATCCCGGCACCCCGACCGCGGAGCCGGCGCGGGACACGGCGGCGGCCGCCACGGCCGGCTGAGGGGACCGGGGTTCGACCCGTCGGTGTACCCGACCCGGGTCGGGTTCAGCGGGCGGCGTTGCCGGCGTCGAGGGTCCAGTACAAGAAGTTCGAGGTCTGGGCGAGGATGTCGGCGCGGCGCGCCAGGTACGGGACATGCCCGTCACCGTCCCAGGCGGTGAGGTAGGCGACGATCCCGGCGGCCTGGGCCTCGGTGACGGTGCGCTGCGCCCAGGCGAAGGGCACGACGGCGTCCGCGGTGCCGTGGAACGCCAGGACCGGCGGCTCTCCCGGGTCGGCGCGCCCGAGGATCTTCGCCCCGGACAGCGACACCGCGGCCCGCACCGCCGAGGACTCCCCGGGGGTGCCGCTCGCCCCGGGATCGTCGGGGTTCCAGGCCACGTGGATCGCGGTGACCGCCCCCGCCGAGGTGCCGGCCGCCGCGATGCGGGTCGGGTCGATCCGCAGCTCGGCGGCGTGTGCCCGCAACCACCGCACCGCGGCCTGCGCGTCGTGCTGGGCCATCTGCATCGCCTCGAGGCAGGGTCCGATCGGCGCCGATCCGCCGCAGCCGGTCGGGGAGAGCCGGTACGCGATCGACGCGGACACGTAGCCCTTGCGGGCGAACACGGTGGCCTGGTCGACCAGCTCGGGAGAGGTCTTCGACCCAAAACGGAACGAGCCGCCGTGGATCCACACGATCGCCGGCCGGCCCGTCACCGGATCGTCGGCCGGTTCGTACAGGTCGAGGCGCAACGTCACGGTCGTGCCGGTCTGGTCGACCGCCTCGCCGTAGCGCAGATCCCGGGTGACGCGCACCTCCGGGAACACCTCGTCGCGGTAGCGCAGCGGGGCGGCGGTCCCCGGGGTGATGAAGCGCAGGTCGCAGCCGGACAGGACCAGCGCGACGGCCCCGAGGGCGACGAGGCACCGCCACGGCCGCCGGGCCGTCGTGGCGGAGGGCGTGCGCCGCGACGTCACCCCGTCACCCCGTCCCGCCCGGCGGCGGGTACCCCTCCCACCAGCCCGGGAAGTCGGGGTTCACCTCGGTGGTGTCGCGCACCCCGGTCACCCGGCGCACGGCCTCCAGCAGGGCCGGTACGAGATCCCAGCTCGCCGAGTTCGTCTCCTCGTAGTGGCCTCGGGCCTGACCGAGGGCCTGGCCGTAGCGGCAGGAGGCGACGATCGCGGTGCGGATCGGCTCGCCCCAGGTGATCGAACCGGGATCCTCGACGACCCGCTTGCAGGTGGCGCCGGACAGCGAGTCGGGGAAGTCGATCGCCCCCAGGGCGTGCAGCAGCGCGCACGTTCCCTCCCCGGCGAACTCGTCGGCGACGCAGCGCACCCGGAAGTTCGACAGGGGCACGAAGTAGCCGAGCTCGTCGCTGCCGAGCCCGACCGTCCAGCGGTAGCGGTCCCGCATGTGGCTCGTGACGTAGCCGCCGGTGGTGAACGCGTCGCCGAAGGCGTGGAGCTCGCGCGGCTCGGCGTACCAGCGCTCGGGGGTCGAGCGGAACCCGGCGGGCAGACCCCGGGTCAGCTCGGAGGGCACCTCACCGGGGAGGAACATCATCCCGAGCGGTCCGATCTGCACGTACTCCAGTGCGGAGGCGAAGTGGTCGCCGCGGCGGTGTTCCACCCCCACGAGGTCGTCGCGCACCGAGCGGTTCCCGTCCCAGCGGCAGTCGGCGGGGGTGTAGGGACCCGGCCCGGGCGGGCACTCGTAGAGCACCCCGACGCTGTGTCCCAACGACGTACGCCCCGTCGCCGGGTCGACGACGAGCAGCACCCGGAACCCGAAGTTCGTGAGCCGCACGAACATCGGGGCCGACCGGTACGACAGCCGGGTCCGGGCCACCCACTCCCCGCGGCCACGGTCGAGGATGCGGATCACCGCCGCCGCGAGCTGCTCACCGATGAGCACGGTGCGCCGGAAGTTCTCTGCCCGCACGTCGGGGATCCCGCCCGGTCCGGGCGCGCCGGGCGGCGCCACGATGCCGGTACCCAACGGGTGGGTCGGCGAGACCTCCCACACCTGAGCGGACCCGGGCCCGATGATCACCCCGAGCGCACCGTTGAAGAACAAGACCTGGCCGCCGTAGCGCCGCTGCAGGTCCTGGCGCAGCACCCCGGGGAAATCGGCCGACAGGTAGCGGTCCTTGGCGTGGCAGTCGTCGCCGACGAGCCCGATGCGGGCGCAGTCGGCGGCGATCGCCTCCCGGGGCGGCGACCAGAACAGCGTCGCCTCGGGATGGTTGTTCCAGTGCACGGCGGTGGCGATGACCCGTCCGTTCGCCCCGACCGCCTGCAGCACACCCAAGGTCGGGTCGAACACCTGCGGGTCGGTGCCGTCCCGAGCCCCGAAGAAGTGTTCACCGGACGCCACGCGCAGTCGGGCCGGGCGCATCCGGCCGATTGCGGCCACCACGGCGTCGGCGGCCCGGTCGGTCATCCAGGCGTACCACGAGTGGTTGACGTCGAAGGCGGTGTCCGGCCCGTGGTGGTTGTGGGTGGCGCTGACCAGCACCTTCACCCGTGACCACAGGGCCGGCGGCAGGCGCACCAGCACCTTCCAGCGGATGACGTCGGCGTCCTGGCGGAAGATCATGTACAGGTCGGCGCTCACGAACACGAGCACCTGGTCGCTCGACGGGGAGGCCACGGCCATCGCCGCGACCCGCACGTCGTCGTGCACCCACCGGGCATCGCGGTTGCCGTTGCCCACCGCGATGCGCCCGTCGTCGAAGCGGGCGACCGGGATCCCCGGGTCGTACAGGTCGTGACGGGGTGGGAAGCCCTCCCGGGTGTAGGCGTGGCTGCCGTCCACCCGGGGCAGCACCGAGCGTGACGCCGCCCCCACCCGGAACCACGCCCCCGGCGGTGCTGCCGTCGCCCGCCGCGAGGCCCCAACGGTCCCCACCGGCAC
>CALEDW010000314.1 GCA_937949585.1 uncultured Acidimicrobiia bacterium | reverse complement strand
TCGGCCACCACCCGGGCCGCCGACACCTCGGGGAGGCGGCAGAGCTCGCGTTCGAGCTCGACGAGGTCGTCGAGGTCGTCGGCGCCGGACGCGACCGGGCCGCCCGTGCCGGCCGATCCGGCGCCGCCCCGGACGGCGTCGTCGTCCAGCATGGTCTCGGCGGCGTGCTCTCCGTGCCCCATCGTCGGCCTCCCGCCTCGTCTCCCGGAGCGGCCGTTCGCCGAGTCGTGCAGCTCCACCGTCCGGGCTTGTCTCCGCCCGGGGGTTCCGGGCGGGAACGGCGCTGCTGATGTCGCCGCGTGGTCAAGGTTACGCGAAGTGCAGCCACCGGTGGCGGAGCGCCGAGTCGGCCGCCGGGCCTTCCATCGTGGGGCTGATGTGGTTAGAGTGGCGGATGTTGCCCAAGGGCGACCTGGGAGGCGACGGGCCGGTCCGGGCCCACCGGGGGCAGATCCGCCTCAGGTGGGCAGACCGACCCGCCGAGACAGAGGGCGGAGGAACGCTGCCGCACCGGAAGGAGGTGGCCGCCGACAACTGACCCGGAAGGCGGAGACGGCAGGACCCCGGCGTCACCCGAGGGGCTGAAGAGCCCCGAAGCGGAGCGGACGCCCCCTCGTGCCGGAAGGCGGCGCAGGGAGGACCTCCCCGGGAGGGGGGATTCCTGATGAAGAAGGTCTACGTCCGTCTGACCCTGCTGGCGACCTCGCTGGCCGCGCTGCTGCTCGCCGGTGGCGCCGCCAAGTGGCGGTGATGAAGCTGCCGACGTCGGGGTTCTGCCGCCTCCGCCGGTCCGGGTCGGCCCGCCCATGGCCCGCCCTGCCCTGCTCACCGCGTACTGCCTGACCCTCGCCATCGCGGCCGCTGCGACCGCAGTGGTCGTCGCGTGGCGCGGGCCGGCACCCCAGCCGGTGCCGCTCCTCATCCTCGGAGCGCTCTTCGCGATGGCGGGGAACCTCGACCGCGTCACCTCCTCCCGGGGTTTCAGCGTGAGCGCGAGCCCGATGCTCGGCATGGCGGCCGTCGTCGTGTTCCACGACACGGCCCCGCTGCTCGGACCGCTGCTCGTCGGGTTGTTCGATGTCCTCGACGTCACCCACCTCCGCCGCTTCGAGTGGCGGAAGTTGGCGTTCAACGCCGGGAACTTCGGGCTGTCGTTGCTGGCCGCCGCCGCGACCTTCGAGGTGCTCGCCCCGGCCGGACCGCTCGGGCCGACCGAGATGGCGGCGCTGGCGCTGCCCACCGTCGTGGTGTTCTCGGTGATCAACCTGAGCCTGGTGATCGTCGTCACCTGGCTGGCCGACGGCGGCATCGACCACAGGGAGCTGCGGCGCGACCTGCTGGGGGAGGCGCACGTCTTCCCGTTCGCGCTCCTCGGCTTCTGCCTGGGGCGGCTCTACCTCGACGCCGGCCCGGTGGTCGCGCCGCTGTTCATCGCGCCGATCCTCATCGCTCGCCAGACGTTCAACGCCTACGTGGCCATCCAGGACTCGCACGAGGCGGCGCTGCGCATCCTCATCGGGGCGCTGGAGGCCAAAGACCGCTACACCGCCGGGCACGCCGAGCGGGTCGCCCGCTACGCCGGCTACATCGGCGAGGAGCTCGGGCTCGGCGTGCGCCGCCTCGAGCGGTTGCGGCTGGCGGCCCTCATGCACGACGTCGGCAAGCTGGTGGTGCCGAACCACCTGTTGAACAAGCCGGGCAAGCTCACGCCGGACGAGTTCGCCGAGGTGCGCCGGCACGAAGACGTCTCGGTGGAGATCCTGCGCCGAATCGACTTCCTCGCCCCCGTCGCCCCGAGCGCCACGAGCGAGGCCTCCCGCTTCGAACCGGTCGCCGACGAGCGGGGCCAGCCCATCGAACCCCACATCGTGGCCGTGGCCGACGCCTACGACGCCATGACCTCGACCCGCTCCTACCGGCGGGCCCTGCCCCAGCAGGAGGCGTTCCGGGAGCTGCGCCGCAACGCCGGCCGGCAGTTCCACCCCCGGGTCGTCGACGCGCTCATCGCCGCGTTGCGTCGCCGGGGCGAGGTGCACGGGCCCGGCTACGAGGAGCACGTGTACCACCAGGACGCCCCCGTCACCGGCACCGGATCGGCAGGCCTCGGCGACCTGCTCCCGGACGGGCCGGCGCCGGCGGCGCCCGCGGCGGGAACGGCCGGGGCATGACCGCGACGGTGCGGCCCGACGCCGGACGCCCGGAGCGCCGCCGGGTGCGCAACGGTGCGCGCGTCGGTGTCCGCGTCGGCGCCGTCGGGATGTGCGGTGCGGCCGTGGTCGCCGCGGCCACCTGGGTGGTGCCGCAGCCGACCGTCGCCACCCTGGCGCTCCTGGCCACTGCGATCCTGGTCGGTGAGACCCTGGTGATCCGGGTGCCCGAGCGGCCGCCGCTGCCCCTGGCCACCGCGGTGCTCATCGGTGCGTTGCGTATCCCCGGCATGCAGCTCGCCGGCGTCGTGGCGGCGGCCCTGGTGGTCCACGCGCTGTGCGACGACACCCCGGCCCGGGACCGGGCGACACGGGCGGCGCGGCGCGCGGCGGCGACCGCAGCCGGATGGGTCGCGTTCGCCGCGGTTCAGGGCGTCGCCGGGACCTGGCCCGACGACTTGGCGGTCCTCGCGGCGCTCGGCGCCGGCGGGATCGTGCTCATCGCCGTGGACGAGCGGTTGCGGGGCGGCCCGAGCGCATGGCGCCTCGGGCACCGCGACCGGGCCGCAGAGCTCGCGCTGCTGTCCAGCGGGCTGTTCCTCGGGTTCGGGTACCGGGGGGTCGGCGCCGACAACGGCATCGGGGCCTGGGTGCTGCCCCTGTTCCTCGTGCCCCTGCTGTCGGCCTGGTACGCGTTCGATCGGCTGGCCACCATCCGGATCACCTACCGCCAGACGATCGCGGCGCTGTCGGCGGTGCCCGAGCTGGCCGGGCTCGCCCGTCCCGGGCACGCGCAACGGGTCGCCGAGCTGTGCGGGGCGCTGGCCGCCGAGCTCGACCTGCCCCAAGACCGGATCCAGTACCTGGAGGCCGCCGCGCTGCTCCACCACCTCGGGCACCTCTGCCTCCCCGATCCTCGCGAGTCGGGCCGGGCGCCGTTGCCCGCCGAGGTGGCGGCCAAGGGCGCGGAGATCCTGCGCCAGACCGAACCGCTGCGCCCGGCGGGCGACCTGCTCGCGCCCGACGCCGACGACGTCGCAGCGCAGGTGCTGCGGGTGGCCAGCGCGTTCGACGAGCTCACCACCGGCGATGCGAGCCTGGGACCGGTGGCGGTGGAAGCGTTGCGCTCAGGTCCGGGCTATCTCTACGACCCGCTGGTCCTCGACGCGCTCGACCGCGTGGTGCGCCGCGGCGAGCTCCGACGCCGGGGTGCGTAGCCACAGCTCCGCGGTGGCAGGGTCCGGCGGTGGCTGCTCGGAGGGATGCGGCACCCGGCGGCGCGCCCGGCGGGGCACCCGGCTGTTGCGGTAGCACAGCTCGACCAGACCGACGGCGAGGATGAGGTCGCCGAAGGAGATGCCCGCCGCCACCGGTTCGGGCAGCACGATCCGGTCGCCGAGGACCGGCAGCACGTCGCCCGGACGCTCGGGCCGGTGCTTCACCGTGACGGTGGGCTCCCGGCCGTCGGCGACCCGGTAGGGCATCCCCTGGTTGGCGGCGATCACGAACGCGTTCAGGGCCACGCCGATGGTCACGACCCCCATCCCGGCGAGGCGCAGGTTCGAGGCGCAGAACCCCAGCAGCGCGAGGTAGGACGCCAGCACCAGCCCGAACCCCACCGTCTCGCGGTGCGCGGCGGGGAGCTCGACGAGCTCGAGGGCCACCTGGATGCCCAGCCCGGCGAAGAGCAACCACAGACGCTGCACGTCGATCGTGGCGAGACGGCGGAAGCTGCCCCGGGTGAGCGGCACGATCACCAGCGCCGCCAGCAGCGCCGCTGCGTACACGAGCACGGCGCACCACGGTACCGAGGTCCCGACGCCGGGGTGCGGATTCGACGCCCGGACCGGGGTGGTGCCCATCCCGTCCGCCGTCGGTCGGTCCGGCCGTCGTCGCCGAGCACCTGCCCCCGGCGGCCGGCGTGGCCCGGGGGATACCGGCCCCGAGGCGCTGCCTACGATCCCGCCATGAGCGAACCCGAGGTGCTCTACGCGACCGACGGCCCGGTGGCCCGCGTCACGATCAACCGTCCGGAGCGGCGCAACGCGATGAACGCGGCGGTCATGCAGGGCCTGCGCGACGCGCTGGGACGGGCCCGCGGCGACGGGACGGTCCGGGTGGTGGTACTCACCGGGGCCGGCGACCGGGCCTTCTGTGCCGGTGCCGACCTGGGCGGTATCGCCGACAACGCCGGCGCCGCCGCCGCCCACGACGGGAGGGGCCTGCTCGCCGCCGTGTTCCGGGAGCTGTGGTCGCTGGGGAAGCCGACGATCGCCCGGGTGCGGGGCCACGCGCTGGCGGGCGGGTTCGGCCTGGCGCTGGCCTGTGACTTCGTGATCGCCGCCGACGACGCCACCTTCGGTACCCCGGAGGTGAACGTGGGGCTGTGGCCCTACATGATCACCGTGCCGATGCTGCGCGCCATGCCCCCGAAGCGGGTGCTGGAGCTGCAGATGACGGGGCGTCGGGTCGGCGCCGCCGAGGCCGAGCGCATCGGGTTCGTCACCCGCGTGGTGCCCGTCGCCGAGCTCGACGCGGCGGTCGACGAGCTGGCCGCCACGCTGGCGGCCAAGTCGCCGCTCGTGCTGCGCTGGGGTCGCGGCGCCTTCTACCGAACCCTTGAGCTGCCGGCCGACGCCGCGCTCGACCACTTGCAGGCGATGCTCACCGTGCACACCCTCTCCGAGGACGCCGCCGAGGGCGTCGCCGCGTTCGCCGAGAAACGCGAGCCTCGCTGGCGCGGTCGCTGACGGATCCGGGCGGTGGGCGCCGGCTGCGGCGTGGCAGCATGCCGGGCATGACACGCGCCACGAGCACCGGTGGGGGAGACGTCCACGACTGGGGCCCACTGGTCGCCGACCTGCAGCGTCGACGGGAGCGGGCGCTGGGCATGGGCGGTGCGGAGCAGGTGGAGCGCCAGCACGGGCTCGGCAAGCTCACGGTGCGCGAACGCCTCGACCTCCTGGTGGATCCGGGCACCTGGGTGGAGTACGGGTTGCTCGCCGACCACATGGACCCCGGCCTCGGTGACCGCTACCTGGCCTGCGACGGCGTGGTGACCGGCATCGGGGAGATCGACGGCCGGCGCGTCGCGGTGGCCGCCTACGACTTCACCGTCATGGCCGGGTCGATGGGCCGGGTCGGAGAGGAGAAGGTCGCCCGGATGCGGGAGCTGGCGCTGCGCCAGCGGATCCCGTTCGTGTGGCTGCTCGACTCGGCCGGGGCCCGCATTCAGTCGACGAGCGGCTCCACGTTCGCCGGCGCCGGCGCGTTGTTCCGGGAGCAGGTGGCGATGAGCGGCGTGGTGCCGATGGTGGCGGCCATGCTCGGCCACTGCGCGGCCGGCACCGCCTACATCCCCGCCCTGGCCGACTTCGTGCCGATGGTGAAGGGCACGTCCTCGATGGCGCTCGGCGGCCGGCACCTGGTGAAGGCCGCAGTGGGTGAGGACGTGACCGAGGAGGAGATGGGCGGTTCGGAGGTGCACACCCGCATCAGCGGCTGCGCCGACCTCGAGGTGCCCGACGACGCGGCCTGCCTGGCCGTGGTGCGCCGGTACCTGTCGTTCTTCCCGTCCCACAACCGGGAGCGTCCGCCGGTTCGGCCCTGCGACGACCCGGTCGAGCGGCGCTGCCCGGAGCTCTACGACATCGTGCCCACCGCCCCCCGCCGGGCCTACGACGTGCGCAAGGTCGTGGCGGCGATCGTCGACGACCACGACGTGTTCTGGATGAAGCCCGATTGGGCCCGCAACCTCGTCACGGGGCTGGCCCGCATCGGCGGGATGCCGGTGGGGATCGTCGCCAACCAACCGATGGTGCTGGGCGGGGCCCTCGACGTGAACGCGGCCGACAAGGCGGCGCGCTTCGTGTGGCTGTGCGACGCGTTCGGGATCCCGCTCGTGTTCCTGCACGACGTCCCCGGGTTCATCGTGGGCTCCGCGGTGGAGCGCCAGGGGATCATCCGCCACGGGGCGAAGATGCTCTTCGCGGTGAGCGAGGCCACGGTTCCGAAGATCAGCGTGGTCCTGCGCAAGAGCTACGGGGCCGGGTACTTCGTGATGAACGGCCTCGCCTACGAGGCCGACTACCTCGTGGCCTGGCCCACGGCGGAGATCGCGGTGATGGGCCCCGACGGCGCCGTGAACATCATCCACCGCAAGACCCTCGCCGCCATCGAGGACGAGGAGGAGCGCACCCGGCGCCGCCTCGAGCTCGCCGAGGAGATCCGCTCCCACATCGACCCGTACGTCGCCGCCGGTCACGCCCAGCTCGACGACGTGATCGACCCGGCCGACACCCGGCCGGCGATCTGGCGGGGCCTGCACGCCCACGCCGACAAGCGGGTGCACCGGCCCTGGCGCAAGCACGGCGTGCTGCCGGTCTGAGGCCCGCCCCGGATCGGCCCGCCACCGCCGCCGAGCGTTCCGCCACCACACCGGGGCGGGCGTCACCCCCGCCGGCGGAGAGATCGACCGTCGGCGGGCGATCGGGCCACCGATCGGCGGGGTCAGCGGCCGAGCAGCTCGTCGGCGGCGGCGGCGAACACCTCGGTGTGGCGGTCGACGTCGTCGTCGGTGGTCGCCGGGCACATGAGCGCCATGTTGTGGAACGGGGTCAGCAGGATCCCCCGGTTCAGTGCGTACAGGTGCATGAAGGCGTCGAGGGCTTGGTCCACCCCCGCCGCGGCCTCGGCCCCGTGGCGGGGACGGCGGGGCAGGAACCAGTACTCGGCCCGGGCCCCGAGGCGGGTGACCGACCAGGGAAGCGACCGCTCGTCGATCACCCGCTGCACCCCAGCCTCCCAGCGGGCGCCGAGCCGGCCCATGTGCGCGAACGCCTCGTCCGTCAGCACCTCGGTGAGGGTCGCTCGGATGGCGGCGAGCGCGGCGGCATTGCCGGCCAGGGTGCCGCCGATGCCGCTCACGTCGCCCTCGTCGGCGGTGGCCGGCTTCTCCACCGCGTGTGCGACCTCGTCGGTGCAGCCGTAGGCGGCGGTGGGGAAGCCCCCGGCGATCGGCTTGCCGATCGTGAGCAGGTCGGGCTCCAGGCCGGCGGCACGGGTGTAGCCGCCGGGACCGGCGCAGATCGTGTGCGTCTCGTCGATCACCAGGAGCGTGCCGGTACGGCGGGTCGCCTCCCGCAGCGCATCGTGGAACCCGGGATCGGGGTGGATGATCCCGATGTTCGTCATCACCGGTTCGGCCAGCACCGCGGCGACGTCGCCGGGGGCGAGCGCGGCGGCGAGCGCATCGGGATCGTTGAAGGGCACCACCCGGGTCGTGAGCGCGGGGTCGACCGGCTCGCCGAGGTGCCCGTCGCGGGGCACCACCCTGCCGCCGGCGTCGACGGTGGCGAGCGTCTCGTCGACGGTGCCGTGGTAGCACCAGTCGAACACCACCACGAGCCGCCGGCCGGTGGCCTGGCGGGCCAGACGCAGCGCGAACCGGTTGGCGTCGGTGGCGCTGGAGGCGAGCTGCCAATGCCCGAGCCCGAACCGTCGGGTCAGCTCGGCGCCGACGGCCGGCGCGTCGGGGCTGGGCAGCATGGTGGTGAGGCCCTTGGGCACCTGGGCGGCGAGCGCGGCGACCGTGGCGGCCGGGGCGTGGCCGGCCATCGCCCCGGTGTCGCCGAGGCAGAAGTCCACGTAGGTGTGCCCGTCCACGTCGATCACCCGGGCGTCGGAGGCCTCGGCGGCGACGATCGGGAAGGGGCCCGGCCAGCGGGCCATCCAGTTCATCGGCACCCCGCCCAGCAGCACGGGACGGGCCCGGCGGGCCACCTCGGCGGCCCG
>CALEDW010000313.1 GCA_937949585.1 uncultured Acidimicrobiia bacterium | reverse complement strand
GTCGGGCACCGCGCTCGCCCTGGCCGCCACGACCCCGCGGCCCCGTCTGTGGGTCGCGGAGCCGGCCGCCGTCGACGACGCGGCCCGCTCGCTCGCCACCGGACGGATCTGCACCCACCGGGGGCGCAGCGTCGCCGACGGGTTGCTGGCGACCCTCTCGGAGCGCACCTTCGGGATCCTCTCCGCCCACGTCGAGCGCGTCGTGACGGTCGGGGAACACGCGATCCTCGACGCGGTCGGCGAGCTCTGGCGGCGAGCCCGCGTCGTGGTCGAGCCGTCCGGCGCCGTCGCGCTCGCAGCCCTGCGCTCGGCGGCGCCCGACCTCCCGCCCGGGGACGTGGCCGTCATCGTGAGCGGCGGGAACGTCTCCCCCGCCGTGCTGCGCCGGGTGCTCGTCGACGGCTGACGGGAGCGCTCGGTGCCCCGAACCCCCACCGTCGGAGGCGACGGCGCCGCCCCGACGTCTCGGGGCCCGACATCCCGGGGCCCGGCGTGTCGGAGGGGGGACTTGAACCCCCACCCCCTTGCGGGGACTAGGCCCTCAACCTAGCGCGTCTGCCTATTCCGCCACTCCGACGTGGCCGTCGAGTGTACCGGTCGCACCGGGGAGACCGCGGGTCCCGCCGGCGCCTCAGCCCTTCCGCAGCCCGGCGGAGTGGAAGGTCCCCACCGCGACCGCGACCCAGTCGGTGGCGGTCCCGACCTGGACGGGGGTGGTGCTGTCGGTGAACGAACCGTCCCCGAGCGTCCCGAAGAGGTTGCGGCCGAAGCACCACATCGTGCCGGTGGTGCGCCGGGCGCACGTGTGATCGCCCGCGGCCGCGGGTTCGGCCCAGTCGGTGGCGGCGCCCACCTGGACCGGCACGGTGCTGTTGGTGGTCGTGCCGTCGCCGAGCTGGCCGTTGCCGTTCAGCCCCCAGCACCACAACGTGCGGTTCGGGGCCTGTCGGGTCGCACACGTGTGGGCGACGCCGGCGCTGACGGTCGCCCAGTCGGAGGCCACCCCGACCTGCACCGGGCTGTTGGTGTTGGTGTTCGTCCCGTTCCCGAGCTGGCCCTGGGTGTTTCGGCCCCAGCACCACAGCGTGCCGCCGGTCTTCACCGCGCAGGTGTGGTGCCGCCCCCCGGCCACCGTGGACCAGTCCGTCGCCGCACCCACCTGCACCGGGGTGTTCGTGCTCATGGTGCTGCCGTTGCCGAGCTGGCCGTAGAAGTTCCAGCCCCAGCACCACAGCGTGCCGTCGGTCTTCCGGGCACAGGTGTGGCTGCGGCCGGTGGCCGTCGACACCCAGTCGGTGTCCACACCCACCTGGACCGGGGTGTTCGTGTCGATGTTCGTGCCGTTGCCGAGCTGGCCGTCGAGGTTCCAGCCCCAGCACCACAGCGTGCCGTCGGTCTTGCGGGCACAGGTGTGATTGGCGCCGGCGTCCACCTCGGCCCAGTCGGTGGACGTGCCGACCTGCACCGGCGTCGTGCTGTTCGTGTTCGTGCCGTTGCCGAGCTGGCCGTGGAGGTTGTACCCCCAGCACCACAGGGTACCGTCGGTTTTGCGGGCGCAGGTGTGGTTGGCACCCCCACTGACCGTCGTCCACTCACCTGCGGCCCCGATCTGGGTCGGGGTGTTGCGATCGGTGACGGTCCCGTCGCCGAGCTGACCCTCGGAGTTGCGCCCCCACGTGTACAGCGTGGCGCCGTCGTCGTCGAAGATCGTCACGGTGCCGACCGGGCGGACCACCACCCCGGTCGAGGGCGACGAGATGTTGACGGTGAGCGTCTCGTCGATCTCGGGCGAACCGTCGGGGAGCACCCGTACGGTCACGAAACGGCGCACTTGCCCGGCGGGCATCGTCAACGTCCCCGACACCGGTGTGGCCGCGTAGTCCACCCCGGCGGTCGCCGAACCGGCCAGCACCGTGAACCAGACCGTCTCGGACCCGGCCTGCGGGGCGTTGATCGTGACCGGCACCTCGACCCGACGCGGTGTCCCGGCATCACCCTCGACCACCCGGGCGTCGCCGACAGACCATTCGACGCCGGAGGTCGGGTCGTCGTCGAGGATCGTGACCGTCCCGTTCGCCCGCCCGAGGACCGGCCCGCCGCTCACGGCGGTGAGGGTGAGGAGCACCGTCTCGTCGCCCTCGACGTCGGTGTCACCCTTGACGCGCACCAGCAGGTGACGCATCACCTGGCCGGCGCTGAAGGTCACGGTACCGGAGGCGACGGCGAGGTAGTCGGCCGGGGTCGACGCGGACCCGGGGCTGATCGTGTAGGAGACGGTCACCGAACCCGGCTGCGGATCCGAGAGGCCGACCGGCACCTCGAGGACCCGCAGCCCGGCGTCACCCTCGGTCACCGCCACATCGCCGACCGACACGGTGGCCGGCGTCGCCGCTCCGGCAGGTTCCACCCCGGTGCCGGCGAGGAGGGTCACGAGTCCGACGATCACCGCTGCGACGACGCGGTTCCCGGTCCGCATCCCCCTGCTCCCTGCATGCATCGTGCACTCCCTCCCGCCCGGCCGCCTGTGCCGCGGTGATCCCGATCGGGCGATTTGTCCCGCGTCAGCCTACGGTCGCGTCGCCCGCGTCGCCAGTGCTGCGGCGGAGGTAGTCCGCCACGGCGTCCTCGAGCACTGAGGCCGGCACCTCGTAGCGGTCCGTCGGGCCCAAGGGGGCGAGCAGTGCACGGAGACGGTCGACGGTGCCCGACCAGGTCCGGCAGTCGGCCTGCCGGAGCATCGCCCGACCCCGGTCGGTGACCACCGGCGCGGTGCCCTGCATCTCGATGAAGCCGTGCCCCACGAGGAAGCCGAGACCGACCGCCAGCTCGTCACGGGTGAGGATGGCGTGCCTGGCCGCATCGGCCGCCGCGACGAGGTCGCGCCACT
This sequence comes from uncultured Acidimicrobiia bacterium, assembly GCA_937949585.1. Taxonomy (GTDB): domain Bacteria; phylum Actinomycetota; class Acidimicrobiia; order IMCC26256; family CALEDW01; genus CALEDW01. The sequence continues at coordinate 14,505 of CALEDW010000313.1, read as the reverse complement.
CGACCGGTCCCCCCGGGCCGGCCGCGTCCGCCGCCACCAGCAACCATGCCGCCGTCGCCGCCGGCTCGGGCGAACCCGGAGCCGATCCGGTCGTGGTCATCGTCCTTCCCTTCGTCGGACCACCGGGTTCTCGATCGCCCCGACCCGATCGACCTCCACGCGCACCACGTCCCCGGGTCGCAAGAAGCGAGGTGGGGTGTGGGCCACCCCCACACCGGCCGGCGTTCCCGTGGTGATCACGTCACCCGGCTCCAGGGTGCACGCCTGCGACAGCGTCGCGATCTGGGTCCAGACGTCGAAGACCATCTCGTCGGTGCGTGCGTCCTGCACCTGCTCCCCGTTCAGCCAGGTACGCAGGGTCAGGTCGTGGGGATCCCCCACCTCGTCCGGCGTGACGAGCCACGGTCCGATCGGCCCGTGGGTGTCGAACGACTTGCCCAACGTCATCGTGGGCGACCGCATCTGCCAGTCCCGCGTGGACACGTCGTTCACGACGAGGTACCCGGCCACGACGCCCGGGGCCTCGGCGGCGGCCAACCCCCGGGCCTCTCGACCGATCACCACCCCGAGCTCGCCCTCCCAGTCGACCATGTCCGACACGTCCGGCAGCACGATCGGGTCGAACGGGCCGGTGACACAGGTGGACTGCTTGTTGAAGAACACCGGGAACCCCGGCTCGGCCCGCCCGGTCTCGGCGAGATGGCTGCGGTAGTTGAACCCGATGCCGAAGAACTTCGGGGGCCGGGGCACCGGTGCCAGAAGCCGCACGTCACCCAGGGGCAGCCGGACGCCGGTCGGCGCGGCCGAGACCCCGGCCAGCACGTCGACCGCGTCGAGCACCACGACCTCGCCGTCCTCGATCCGACCGATGCCGGCCCGACCGCCGTGGGCGAAGCGGGCGATGCGCACCGCCGGATCCTACGACCCCCACCCCGCTTCCGGCCCGGGGTGGTGGCAGGCCACCAGGTGCCCTCCACCGCGGTCGGTCGGCACAGGCACCTCGGTCGCGCACCGCTCGTCGGCCCGCCGGCAGCGGGTCCGGAACCGGCACCCCGACGGCGGGTCGAGCGGGCTCGGCACGTCGCCCTCGAGCAGGATGCGGCGCCTGGTGCGCTCGACCGCGGGGTCGGGCACCGGCACCGCCGAGCACAGCGCCTGCGTGTACGGGTGCTGCGGGGTCGAGAACACCTCGGCCACCGGTCCCGTCTCCACCACCCGACCGAGGTACATCACCGCCACCCGGTCGCAGGTCCGGGCCACCACCGCGAGGTCGTGGGCGATGAGCAGGTACCCGAGACCCAGCTCCGCCCGCAGGTCGGCGAGCAGGTTCAGCACACCGGCCCGGACCGACGGGTCGAGCGCGGTGACCGGCTCGTCGAGGACGAGGAGCTCGGGTCCCGTGGCCAACGCCCGGGCGATCGCCACCCGCTGCTGTTGCCCACCCGACAGCTCGTGGGGGTAGCGGTCGAGATGCCCGGCGTCGAGACCGACCATGCCGATCAGGTCCCGGACCCGTTGCGGGGCGTCGGCGTCCCACAGGCGGTGGATCCGCAGCGGCTCGGCGACGATCGCCGCCACGGTCATGCGGGGGTCGAGCGACGCCTCGGGATCCTGGAACACGATCTGGGCCCGCCGCCGCAGGCGCCGCAGCGTGGCCCGTTCGGCCCGGAGCACGTCGACGCCGTGGATGCGCACCGATCCCGACGTCGGCTCCACGAGACGTAGCACGCTGCGGGCCAGGGTGGTCTTCCCGCATCCGGACTCCCCCACCACCCCGAGCGCCTCCCCCGGCGCGAGTGCGAGATCCACCCCGGCCACCGCCTCGACCCGCCCCACGACCCGCCGCCGCCAGCCGCCCCGGACCGGGAACACCGTCACCAGCCCTTCCACCTCGAGCAGCGGCGGACCGGACGCCGGCCCGACCCCCCGGGCGGTGGACACGACCGTCGCCGCGACGGGCGCTCGTTGCTCCACGGGCAACGGATCGAGCCGTCCCGACAGCACCTCGGCGCCCCGGTGGCAGGCGACGCGCCGGGCCGGTGTCGCCACCTGCGCCTCGGGCACGGCCCGGCCGCACGGTTCCGGCAGCAAGGCCAGCGGGCAGCGCGGGTGGAAGGCGCACCCCGGCGGCACCTCATCGAGCCGGGGTGGGGAACCCGGGATCGCCACCGGCCGCGTGCCGGGCGGCACAGGCCGGTCGAGGCGGACGAGCGCGGCGAGGAGCGCAGCGGTGTAGGGGTGCCCCGGCCGGGCGAAGAGCGCGTCGACCGGGCCCTCCTCGACGATCCGGCCCGCGTACATCACCGCCACCCGGTCGGCGAGGCCGGCCACGACCCCGAGATCGTGGGTGACGAGGAGGATCGCCGTGGCGCGTCGCTCCTGGATCCGGCGGAGGACGTCGAGCACCTGGGCCTGCACGGTCACGTCGAGCGCGGTGGTGGCCTCGTCGGCGATGAGGACCTCCGGGTCGTTGGCGACCGCCATGGCGATGCTCACCCGTTGCCGCATCCCGCCGGACAGCTCGTGGGGGTACTGATCGGCCCGGCGCCACGGATCGGGGATCCCCACGTCGCTCAGCAGTTCGTGGACCCGGTCCCGCAGCTCGGCGGCACCTATCCGTCGGTGCACGGTGATCGCCTCGGCGATCTGGTCCCCGACCCGCATCACCGGGTTCAACGCCCCGAGCGAGCCCTGGAACACCATCGCGATCCGCCGGCCCCGCACGCCGGTCATCGTGCGCTCGTCGGCGGTGTGGAGCGCGACGCCGCCGAGGGTGACGGCCCCGGTCCGCCGGGCCGACGGGGGGAGCAGCCCCATCACGGCCAGCGCCGTGGTGGTCTTCCCCGACCCGGACTCGCCGACGAGCCCCAGGGTCCGGCCCGCATCGAGGCGCAGGTCGACACCGTCGAGGACCCGGACGGGACCGTGGGGACCCGGCAGCACGACCGACAGGCCCTCCACACGCAGGACCGGCGAGGCCGCGGCGGCCGGACCGTTCACCGGGGTGCGGTCCGGGGGTCGAACACCTCCCGCAGCCCGTCGCCCACGAAGTTGACGCTCAGCACCGTGAGCAGGATCGCCACGCCGGGCCCGTAGAGGAGGTACGCCTGCGGTGTGGCGACGTACCCTTCGGCGTCGGCGAGCATCACCCCCCACGAGGTCGCCGGTGGCTGCACCCCGAAGCCGAGGAACGACAGCGTCGACTCGGCGATGATCGCCGCCGCGACCGCCAGCGCGGCGTTCACCACCACGACGCCGACGACGTTCGGCAGCAGGTGGCGGACCACGATCCGGGTACCCGACGCACCGACGGCCCGCGCCGCCTCCACGAACTCGCGCTCGCGCAGGCTCAGCACCTCCGCCCGGACCACCCGGGCCACGTACATCCAGAACAGCCCGGCGAGCACGAGCACGATCACCGCCGGGCTCCGGCCGAGGCGCTCGAGCGCGATGGCCAGGATGGCGATGCCGGGTAGCACGAGGAACAGGTCGGTGACCCGCATGAGCGCCTGATCGACGCGCCGACCCGCGTACCCGGCCACCGCTCCCACCGCCGTCCCGACCGCCGTCGACAGGGCGCCGACGGCCAGACCGATCGAGAGCGAGATCCGACCGGCGTGGAGGATGCGACTCAGCTGGTCGCGTCCGAGCTCGTCCGTGCCGAGCCAGTGGCTGCGATTCGGCGGCACCGGCCCCAGCAGCAGGTCCTGGCGGTTCGGGGGATACGGGGCCAGCCACGGCGCGGCCGCGCAGGCGGCGGCGAGCAGCACCAGCACGACCAGGGCCACCACCGCCGGGCGGCGGCGCACGAAGCGCCGCAGGGCCCGCCGCCCGGGAGGTGCCGACGGGCCGGGACGCCGGTCGGCGCCGTGCCCCGTGCTCACCGGGGCCGGACCCGCGGGTCGAGGAACCCGTAGGCGAGGTCGGCCACGAGGTTGGCGGCGATCACGAACGCCGCCGTCACCACCGTCCAGGCGACGAGCACCGGGGCGTCGCCCACCCGCAGCGACTCCACGAACAGGCGGCCCATCCCGGGGATCGAGAAGATCTGCTCGGTCACGATGACGCCGCCGAACAGCAGCCCGACGTCGAGGGCCATCACGGTGACCAACGGCAGCAGCGCGTTGCGCAACGCGTGGCGGACGACGAGCCGCGACCTCGGGACACCTTTGGCCCGGGCCGTCCGGATGTACGGGGCCGCGAGCACCTCCACCATCGACGCCCGCTGGAACCGGCTCCACTCGGCCACGATCCCGACCGTCAGGGTCATCACCGGGAGCACGAGATGGCGGAGGTAGTCGAGGGTGAACCCCGACCCGTCGCCCGAGTGCAGGCCGACGAACCCGAACAGCGGCTCCGAGAGCCCGAGCCAGCGGGTCAGGTCGACGGCCAGGATCTGGATCGCCAGGAGCCCGAACCAGAACGGAGGCATCGCCAGGCCGAGGAAGGCCAGCGTGGTGAGCAGGTGGTCGGCGACGCCCCCGGCCCGCAGCGCCGAGTAGACCCCGACCGCCACCGCCACCAGGGCCGCCGCCGCCGTCCCCCAGAGCAACAGCTGGGTGGTGGTCCACAAGGCGCGGCGCAGCATGCGGGACACCGGCTCGCCCGTCCGCTCGCTCGTGCCGAGGTCGCCCCGGAGGGCGTCGCGGACCCAGACCCCGTACTGCACGACGACCGGCTCGTCGAGGCGTAGCCGCTCCCGCAGCCGGGCGACGGCCTGCGGGTCCCGGGACTGGCGCACCTTGGCGGTGGGGTCGACCGTGACCCGCACGAACCAGAAGCTCAGGAACGATGCGACCAGCAGCACCGGCACGGCCGCCAGGGCCCGCCGGGCGACGAAGGTCAGCACCGGCCGCCTCGGCACCTCCACTCGTGCACGTTCCAGAACATACCGAGGACCGGGTTGTCGGCCACGGGACCTTCGATGCGCCGATCCCAGAGCCCGATGTTCGGCAGCGGGTCGAGGGGCAGGGAGACCATCGCCTCGGCGAGCAACTCGTCGGCCCGCTTCGACGCCGCGATCCGCTCCTGCTCATCGGCCTCGACGTCGACCCGTTCGAGGAACGGGTCGGCCTCCGGCACGCGGGTACGGGTGAAGTTCTGCCCCGAGTGGTCGTTGTCGGGGCCGGGGATGTTCTTGGCGCAGAACACCACGCAGAGCCCGGGGTCGAGGGTCGTCACCACTTGCGCGTACAGCGCGACCTGGAAGTCGCCGTTGGGCAGGTGCTCGCCGAACAGGTCGGCGGGCGGCAGATTGCCGATGCGGGCCCGGAAGCCGGCCCGGCGGAGCTGCTCCTGGAGGATCTGCAGGGTGAGCTCCCGCCGCTTGTTCCCCGTGGTCGTCGTGAGCACCACCTCGGCGACCCGCCCGTCCTTGCGCCACGGCCCGTCCCCGTCGCGGCGGAAGCCCGCGGCCCGCATGAGCTCCTCCACCCGGCGGGGGTCGGCCCGGTAGCGCTCGAAGGCCGGAGCGGCGTAGCGCGACTGGATGGGCGGGTTGAAGGAGTGGACCGGCTCGGTAACGCCGAGGCGGCCGAAGAGCCGGCGGACGATGGCCTCCCGGTCGACGGCGTACGCGAAGGCCTGCCGCACGCGCACGTCGTCGAACGGGAAGCGGTCGTTGTTCACCCACAGGGCTTCCACGTTGCCGGTCTCGGTGGTGACGAACCGGCGGGCCTGCGGGTCGCGCCGGGTCACCTTCCCCACCACCTCCAGCTGCGGCTGCGGGTAGATGGCCTTCACCGTCCGGCTCTCGAAGGCCTTGAACTCCGCGGCGCTGGAGGCCAGGAACTTGAACACCACCTTCGCGAGCTTCGGGGGTGGGCCCCACCAGCGAGGGTTCGGGGTGAGGGTGACCGACTCGCCCTTGCGCCAGCGGGCGATCCACGGCCCGCCCGACCACTCGTAGCCGTCGGCCATCTCCTCGGCCCGGTCCTTGCCTTCGAGCAGGTGCCGGGGCAGCACGCCGTACGCGGCGAAGAGACCCCGCCACGATGCGTACCGCTCCCGGAAGGTCACCACCACCGTGCGGGGATCGGAATCGTCCACCGACTCGATCAGGTCGTAGCCCGTCTTGTCGTAGATGTCCTCACCGTCCACGACGGCGCGCCAGGTGAACCGGAAGTCGGCGGAGGTGATGGGGGTGCCGTCGGACCAGCGGGCGGCGGGGTTGAGGCGGTAGGTCACCACCTGCTTCCCGTCCCGTTCGCTCACCTCGGGGGCGCCTGCGAGCAGGGGGCTGGGCACCTCGGTCCAGACGCCGGCCTGCTTGCGGTAGTCGAACACACGGGGAATGGTGTGAACCTGGATCGTCCACAGTCCCCAGGCCGAACCGGCGCAGCTGCCGATCCAGTCGGCGCAGTCCGGCTCCTGTTCGGCGCCGAGGACCAGCGTGCCGGCCGCCTTGCGCGTCGGGCCGGGTCCGGAGGGACCACCCGCCCCGTTCCCACCCTCGCCGCTCGAGCTGCACGCCCCGAGCGCCAGGGCGCACACGAGCGCCCCGGTGACCATCGTCGTCCACCGGCGCATGCCCAGACCTCCCGTTCGGCCCCACCTCCTCGGGGTTCTCGACCGGCCGATCGGCCGACTTGAGGGCCGGGACCCGGGCGCGTCCGGCCTCAGCGCAGGCGCAGACCCAGGAGGATCGTGGTGAAGAAGAAGAGCAGGGCGGTGATGATGGTGATCCGGTCGAGGTTGCGCTCGACGACGGTCGAGCCGGCCATGGCCCCGCCGAGCGAACCGCCGCCGAACATGTCCGAGAGGCCGCCGCCCCGTCCGGCGTGCAGCAGCACGAACAGGATGAGCGCCACCGCCGTCACCACCTGGACCACGATCAGGATCGCGTTCAGCACCGCAGGGGCTCCTCAGAGGTCGCCGGGCCGCTCAACCTACCAGGGCGGCCCGCAGGAGGCGGGCGAACTCTTCGGGATCCAGCGACGCCCCGCCGACGAGGGCGCCGTCGATCCCCGGCCGGGTCACGAACTCGCCGATGTTCCCGACCTTGACGCTCCCGCCGTACTGGACCCGGATCCCCGCGCCGGCGTTCCCACCGGCGAACGCGCCGACCGCGTCGCGGATCGCCTCCGCCGTGGCCTGCGCGTCCGCGGCGGTCGGGGTCCGGCCGGTCCCGATGGCCCAGACCGGCTCGTAGGCGACCACCGCGGAGGCCACCGCCGCCGCCGGCACCCCCTCGAAGGCGGCGGTGACCTGGGCCCGCACCCGCTCCACGGTGCCGCCCCGGTCGCGTTCCTCGGCCGTCTCGCCGACGCAGACGATCGGCGTCATCCCGTGCCGCACCACGGCCCGGACCCGGCGGTTCACCGTCTCGTCCGTCTCACCGAAGAGTTGCCGGCGCTCGGAGTGCCCGACGATCACGTAGCGCACCCCCAGCTTGGCGAGCATCGGGGGGGAGACCTCGCCGGTGAAGGGGCCTTCGTCCTCCCAGTGGACGTGCTGCGCCCCGAGCAACACGGGGATGCGATCGGCCTCGAGGGTGGTCTGCACCGATCGCAGCGCCGGGAACGGCGGGCAGAGCACCACGTCGAGGCGGCCGGCCTCCTCGCCGCTGAGCCGGTAGCCGAGCTCCTGGGTGTAGCGGATGGCCGCGAGGTGGTCGTGGTGCATCTTCCAGTTCGCCGCGATCACCGGTCGCCGCTCGCTCATGCCGCACCTCCCCGGGCCGCCGACGCCCGGAGGGCCTCGAGCCCGGGCAGGTCGCCGTGCTCGAGGAGCTCGAGCGACGCCCCCCCGCCCGTGCTCACGTGGTCGATCCGGTCGTCGAGACCCATCCGGCGCACCGCCGCCGCGGAGTCCCCCCCACCGACCACGGTGAACCCCGGGCAGGCGGCAACCGCCTCGGCGACCGCTCGCGTCCCCGCCGCGAACGGTTCGAGCTCGAACATCCCCATCGGGCCGTTCCACAGCACCGTCGCCGCGGTTGCGATCTCGGTGGCGTACGCCGCAGCGGTGGCAGGACCGATGTCGAGGCCCAGCCAGCCTTCGGGGATCTCCGCGGCCGCCACGACCCGCGGCTCGGCGGTCGCCGAGGCCGCCTCGGCGATCACCACGTCGCTCGGGAGCCGCACCCGTCCCGACGCGAGCAGGCGACGGCAGTCGTCGACCCGCTCCGGTTCGACCACGGATGCCCCGACCCCGTGGCCCCGGGCGGCGAGGAAGGTGAAGGCCATGGCACCCCCGACGAGCAGCGCGTCGGCCCGCTCGAGCAGCGACGCGATCACGCCCAGCTTGTCGCTCACCTTCGCCCCACCCAGCACGACCACGAACGGGCGGTCGGGCCCGGCGAGCAGGGTCCCGAGCGCCTCCACCTCGGCGTGCAGGAGCCGGCCCGCGGCGGACGGCAGGATCCGCGGGGGCCCGACCACCGAGGCGTGTGCCCGGTGCGAGGCCCCGAAGGCGTCGTTCACGTAGGCGTCCACCGGGGCGCACAGCGAGATCGCGAAGCCGGGCAAGTTCTCCGTCTCACCGGGATGGAACCGCAGGTTCTCGAGCATCATCACCTCGCCCGCCCCCAGCGAGGCGATCATCGAGACGGCCTCCGGTCCCACCACCTCGGGCGCGACCGGCACCGCGACGCCGAGGTGCTCGGCGAGGCACGCCGCCACCGGTGCCACCGAGAACGCCGGGTCGACGCCCCGGGGACGGCCGAGATGGGTGCACACCACCACTGCGGCCCGGTGCTCCCGCAACCAGCGCAGCGTGGGCAGGCTGGCGGTGATCCGCAGGTCGTCGCCGACCCGTCCGTCGGCGATCGGGGTGTTCAGGTCGGCCCGTACCAGCACCCGCCGCTCGTGCAGGCGGCCGAGGTCTTCCAGGCGCGGGAGGCCCTCGGCCGGGTTCCGGGGCGCCATGGGCGGTCCGCTCCTAGGCGCCGGTCGGGGCGCTCACGAACGCCACCACGTCGACGAGCCGGTTCGCGTACCCCCACTCGTTGTCGTACCACCCGAGCACCTTCACCATTCGGTCCCGGGCCATGGTGTCGACGGCCGAGAAGATGCACGACGCCGGGTTCCCCACGATGTCGGCCGACACGAGCGGCTCGTCGCTGTACTCGAGCACGCCCCGGAAGGCGGGGTCGGCCGCCGCGGCCAGGAACGCCGCGTTCACCTCGTCGACACTCGCCGGCCGGTCCAGGGTGGCCACGACGTCGGTGATGGACCCGGTGGGGACCGGCACCCGCATCGCCAAGCCGTCGAGACGGCCCTGGAGCTCGGGCAGGACCTGGCCGATGGCCCGGGCGGCACCGGTGGACGAGGGGATGATCGACAGCGCGGCGGCCCGCATCCGGCGGAGGTCGGGCTTGCCCTTGCGGGACACGTGGGCCTGATCCTGGAGCTGCTGGTCGCTGGTGTACGCGTGCACCGTGGTGATGAAGCCGGTCTCGATGCCGAACGTGCGGTGCAGCACCTTGGCCAGCGGCGCCAGGCAGTTCGTGGTGCAGGAGGCGTTGGAGATCACGTGGTGAGCGTCGGGATCGTAGGCGTCGTCGTTCACACCCAGGCAGATGGTCACGTCGGCGTCGGGGCTCGGGGCCGAGATCACGACCTTGCGGGCGCCGCCGACGAGGTGCCCGGCGGCCCGCTCCCGGTCGGTGAACAGGCCCGTCGACTCGATCACCACGTCGACGCCGTGGTCCCCCCAGGGGATCTCGGCCGGGTCGCGCGCCTCGATCTTGACCACCTCCCGGCCGTCGACGGAGAACCCCCGCTCGGTCACCTTGATCTCGTTCGCGAGGGTGCCGCCCACGGAGTCGTGCTTGAGGAGGAAGGCCATGGTGGCCGCGTCGCCGAACGGATCGTTCACCGCGACGAGCTCGACGTCGCTCTCACCCCGGGCCAGGATCGCCCGCTCGACCGACCGGCCGATCCGCCCGAAACCGTTGATCCCCACCCGAACCGTCATCGTTTCCCTCCTCGCTCCCCGGCACGATCCCCACCGGACCGGGGTCCGCGCCGCCGTGACGACGAGGCAAGCAGAGCCGCCAGGGCCGCCGCCAGTCGGCCGACGTCGTGGGTGCGCGCGTCGCCCGACCCGAGCGCATCGTGGCGGCGGAGCTGCACCGTGGTGGGCAGCGCCGCAGCGTCGAGCGGGACCGTGCTGTCGGCCGGGTGGAGGTACAGATCGACGCGCCCACCGTGGTCCACCACCGCCCGCACGTGGTCGGCCACGCCCAGCCCCGCGGTTTCGGGGATCTGGACGGCCAGGTTCCCGAGCTGGACCACGGGAGCCCCGCCGACGCGCACGGCGTCGGCGATCCCGCCGCTGGCCAACACGGGCAGCAGGCTCGTGTACAGCGAGCCGGGCGCCAGGAGCACGAGGTCCGCCGCGGTCACGGCGGCCACCGCCTCCGGGGGGGCGCACGGACTCGGCTCGAGGCGGACGGAGCGGATGCGTCCCTCCGCCTCCTGGACCGCCACCTGGCCCCGCACCTCCCGCCCGTCGGCCAGGACGGCCACGAGCGTCACCGGGTCGAGCGCCGCCGGGAGCACCCGTCCGCGGGCACGCAACAGCGTCGCCATCGTCTCCACGGCGGCGCCGAAGCTCCCGAGGTGCTCGGACAGACCGGCCAGCACGAGGTTCCCGAGCGAGTGGCCGCGCAGGCTCCCCGCGCCGAAGCGGTGCTCGCAGGCCGCCGCCCACGCATCGTCCTCGCCGAGGGCGACCAGGCACTTGCGCACGTCGCCGGGGGCGGGGATGCCCAGTTCGGCGCGCAGGCGGCCGGTGGACCCACCGTCGTCGGCGACGCTGACGATCGCGGTGATCGCCAGATCGACGGTATCGACGCGCCGAAGGGCGCGCAGCGTCGTGGCCAGCCCCCGCCCACCCCCGAGTGCCGTCACCCGCACGGTCACGCGCGAGCCACGTCCCGGTGGCGGACCTGCGACGGGAACCCCAGCTCGGTGAGGGTACGGGCGAGCTCTTCGGCCACCACGACGCTGCGGTGCCGGCCCCCCGTGCAGCCGACGGCGACCGTGAGGTACGACTTGCCCTCGGCCACGAACGCATCGAGCGTGAGGGCGAACAGACGGCGCAGCAGTTCGAGGAACTCCGGGACGACCGGCTGGCCGAGCACGTACGCCCGCACCGCGGCGTCTGTGCCGGTCAACGGTCGCAGATCGTCCACCCAGTGGGGGTTGGGCAGGAACCGCACGTCGAAGACCAGGTCGACGTCGAGCGGGACCCCGTACTTGAACCCGAAGCTCATCACCGTCACCTGCAACTGTGCTCGGGCCGGGGCCGCGACGAGGTTCCGTACCCGCTCCCGCAGCTCGTGGACGTTGAGGTCGGAGGTGTCGACGACCACGTCGGCTCCCGCCCGCACCTCCGCGAGCAGCCGCCGTTCCTCACCGATCCCGGCCAGCAGGTGATCCGGGGCCAGGGGGTGCCGCCGCCGGGTCGCTTCGTAGCGCCGGACGAGGGTCTCGTCGGACGCGTCGAGGAACACCACCCGGGCCCGGTCCACCCCGGCGCGCACGTCCCGGACCGCGGCGGCGAGGTCCTCGGTGAACGCCCCGGCCCGGGCGTCGAGCACGATCCCGAAGCGGTGCGGGCCGTCGGCGCCGCGGGCCAGCTCCACCACCTTGCCGATGAGCGACGGCGGCAGGTTGTCGATCACGAAGTAGCCGAGGTCCTCCAACGCGTTCGCGGCCTCGGAGCGGCCGGCACCGGACAGCCCGGTGATGACCACCACCTCGAGCGTGCCGGCCGGGGTCATCGCCGGATCCCGGCACGCCGCACCGGCGTGTGCAACCGGTCGTACAGGGCCCGGGCGACGCGTTCGGGCAGCCACGGGATCGCCAGCAGGTCCGCCTCGGTCATCTGCCGCAGGCGGGCGACCGAACCGTACTCCCGCAGCAGGCGGGCGCGGCGGGCCGGCCCGAGGCCGGGGACGTCGTCGAGGACGGAGGCCGTCATCCGCTGAGTCCGTCGGTGCCGGTGGTAGGCGAGCGCGAAGCGGTGGGCCTCGTCACGCACCCGTTGCAGCAGGTAGAGGGCCTCGGAGTCGCGGGGGATGCGCAGCGGTTCTGCCGCGCCGGGCCGGTACACCTCTTCGAACCGCTTGGCCAGGCCGGCGACGGCGATCTCCTCGAGACCCAGGTCTTCCAGCACCCGCGCCGCCGCGTTGACCTGCCCCCGACCACCGTCGACGAGCAAGAGGTTGGGCGGGTAGGCGAAGCGCTTCCCGGCCCGGGCCCCTTCCTCGCGTTCCCGGAGGTACGCCCGGAACCGTCGGGTGAGCGCCTCGGTCATCGCCGCCACGTCGTCCTGGGTGTCGAGGGAGCGGATGCGGAACCGCCGGTACTCACCGCGCCGGGGCAGCCCGTCCTCGAGCACCGTCATCGAGGCCACCGTCTCGGTGCCCTGGATCGTGGACACGTCGAAGCACTCGATCCGCAGCGGCGCCTCCGACAGTCCGAGCGCGTCCTGCAGGGCGGTGAGGGCCCGGGCCCGGGCGTTGTGGTCGCCGGCCCGCCGGAGCTTCAGCCGTTGCAGGCCCTCACGGGCGTCCCGGGTCGCGGTCTCCAGCAGTCGCCGACCCGAGCCCCGCTGCGGGACCCGGATCCGCACCCGACCGCCGCCCCGGAGCCGGCCGAGGAACGCCTCGTGGAGCTCGACGTCCTCGGGGGCGACCGGCACCAGCACCGTCCGGGGTACGTCGGGGTCGCCGTCCCCGTGACCGCCGTAGAGCTGCTCGAGCACCCGGGCACAGAGCGCCGTGTCGTCGAGGTCCTCCACCAGCTCCAGGGTGAGCGAGCGCCGGCCCACCACCCGGCCGCGGCGCACGAGGAAGGTGTGGACCACCGCCACGAGCTCGTCGGCACCGACCCCCACGACGTCGCAGTCCAGGTTCTCTGCACCCACCATCTCCTGGCGCTCGACGGCTCGCCGCACCGAACCGAGCTGGTCCCGCAGCCGCGCCGCTCGCTCGAACTCGAGGGCCTCGGCGGCGTCGCGCATCTGTGATTCCAGCCGTGCCAGGACCGGGGTGGTGTCACCCTCGAGGAACCGGAGCAGCTCGGCGGTGATCGTCCGGTACTCCTCCGGCGCCACCGCGCCCACGCACGGGGCGGCGCACTTCTCGATGTGGGCGTACAGGCAGGGGCGACCCAGCCGCTCGTGCCGCTCGAACTTCGCGTTGGTGCAGGTACGCACCGGGAAGGTGCGCAGCAGCAGGTCGAGGGTCTCCCGGATCGCGTAGGCGTGGGCGTACGGCCCGAAGTAGCGGACCCCCGTTCGCTTGCGCCCCCGCATGACCACGGCCCTCGGCCACGGCTCCGACACCGTGACCGCCAGGTAGGGGTAGGACTTGTCGTCCTTGAGGCGGACGTTGAATCTCGGCTGGTGCGTCTGGATGAGGTTGTACTCGAGGAAGACGGCTTCGACCTCGTTGGCGACCTCGATCCACTCGACGTTGGCGGCGGCGGCCAGCATCTGGCGGGTGCGCACCGGCAGCGTCGCCGGATCCTGGAAGTAGGTCGCCAGCCGGGCCCGCAGGCTCTTCGCCTTCCCCACGTAGATGATCCGCCCCTGGGGGTCGAGGAACTGGTAGGAACCCGGGGCGTCGGGGACGCCGGCCGCCGGGGGTCGCTCGATCACCGCCCCATTCTCGCGGCCCGGCCCGGGCCCGGGACCCCGCCCCCGACGGCGCCGCCGATCAGGGCCACCACTTCGTCGCAGACCGCCGGTGGGAGGTGCGCCGAGCAGGGCAGGCACAAGACCCGGGCCGCCAGGTCCACCGCCACCGTCCCCCCGAGCACGCGGCAGGCCCGGTAGGGCAGCTGGTGGCGCAACGGCGGCCAGATCGGGCGGGTCTCGATCCCGGCGGCGTCGAGCGCCGCCCGGGCCCGCCGCCGGGTCGCGGCGTCGGGGAACACGGCGGTGGCCAGCCATCCGGTGCGCCGGGCCCACGCGGCGTCGGGCCCGGAGCCGAGCCCGAGGCGCGAGAGCGACGCGGCGTAGCGGGCGGCCAGCCCCCGGCGGGCCTCCACCAGCCCGTCGAGCCGGGCGAGTTGGGCGACGCCGATGGCGGCCGCCGTGTTGGCGAGGCGGTAGTTGAACCCGGCGCGGTCGTGCCGGTAGTCGGACCCGGGGATCTTGGCCTGCGCCGCCCGGTGGCGGACGTCGTCGAGCAGGGTCCGGTCGGGGGACACCACGGCGCCGCCGCCGCCGGTGGAGATGATCTTGTTGAAGTTGAACGAGAAGATCCCGGCCGTGCCCACCCCGCCGGCGGCCCGCGGCGCCAGCGGACCGGCGGTCCAGCGCGCGCCGAGCGCCTCGGCGGCGTCCTCCACCACGGGAACGCCGAGCTCCCCGGCCGTCTCCAGGACCGGGGCGAGGTCGGCGGGATGTCCGAGCAGATGCACCGGCACGAGCGCCGCCGGGAGCCGCCGGCCGGCGCGTGCCCGGCGGCGCAGCTCGTCGACCACCGGTTCGGGGTCGAGGTTCCAGGTCGCGGGCTCGCTGTCGACCAGCACCGGTTCGGCGCCG
>CALEDW010000312.1 GCA_937949585.1 uncultured Acidimicrobiia bacterium | reverse complement strand
TCGTCCCTGTCGGGGACCTGCCCTCGTTGAACAGGGCCCGCCCGGTCATCTCCCGCAGGGGGCGGATCTCGACGCCGGGCTGGGTCATGTCGAACCGGAAGTAGGTGATCCCGGCGTGCTTGGGGACGTTCGGGTCGGTGCGGGCGATCAGCATCCCGAGGTTGCAGAGCTGCGCGGTGGAGGTCCAGACCTTCTGGCCGGTGATCACCCACTCGTCGCCGTCACGCTCGGCCCGGCACTGCGGGCCGGCGAGGTCGGAGCCGGCGCCGGGCTCGCTGAACAGCTGGCACCAGGCGTCCTTCCCGTTCACGATCCGCAGGAGCCACTCGCGCTTCTGCTCGGGGGTCCCGTGGGCGCAGATGGTGGGGCCGGCGAGCAGGTACCCCAGCCCCGCCGGCGGCCCGATCGCGCCCGACGCCGCGAGCTCCTCGCTCACCACGTTGGCCAGCGCCCGGGACCACCCCTTGCCGTAGCAGTCCTCCGGCCAGGTGGGGGCACCGAACCCGGACCGGGCGAGCCGGTCCCACCACTCCCCCACGGTCAGGTCGGGGTCCCAGGACTCGGCCAGGAACGACTTCACCTCGGCGCGGGCCTGCTCGGGGCTCGGCAACGACATCGCAGCTCCCTCCGTCGTTCATCCGGAGGCTACCCATACCGCCCCCCGACGGCGAAGCGCCGAACGGAGGCGGCGCAGGTAGGCCGGCCGGTCGAGCGCAACCGCCCCGAGCGAGGCGAGATGGGGGGTGACCCACTGCACGTCGAGCAGGGTCGCGCCGCCGCTGCGGAGGTGCTCGACCAGCGCAACGAGCGCCACCTTGGAGGCGTCGGGGACGCGGTGGAACATCGACTCCCCGGCGAAGAACCCGCCGATCGCCACGCCGTAGCAGCCGCCGACCAGTTCCCCATCCGACCAGGTCTCGACCGAGTGCGCCCAGCCGAGGCGGTGCAGCTCACCGTAGGCCGCTCTCACCGCCGGTGTGATCCAGGTACCGGCCCGGGCCGGGTCGGCGCAGCCCCGGACCACCCGGGCGAAGGCGGTGTCGATGCGCACCTCGAAGCGACGGCACGACCGCCGCAGCGACCGGCTGACCCGCAGCCCGTCGAGCGGGATGATCCCCCGCGGGTCGGGCGAGAACCACCCGATCGGCCCGGCGGGGCCGAGCGGCATCGGGAACAGCCCGCTGCGGTAGGCCTCCAGCAGGGTGCCCGGCTCGAGGTCGGCGCCGACCCCGAGCAGGTCCTCACCGGGCGGGGCGGCGGCGGGATCGGGCAGTGCCCAGCGGCTCGGCGGCGGCTCGATCGGCACGGCCTCATCATCGCAACCCGGCCCGACGCGCCGGGCGGCGCAGTCACGCCACGGGCCGTCCGAACCGATGACCATGCCGCCGTCAGGCACGGTCCCGGGACCTACCGGGTCCGCCCACCCGGGCGCCGGTCAGCGGCCGATCGGCGCGGCGTCGGGGGTCACCGGGGCCGGCAACAGCGTCGAGCCCATGAGCCACCGGTCCACCTCGGCGGCGCAGGCCCGCCCCTCGGCGATGGCCCACACGATGAGGCTCTGACCCCGGCCCATGTCGCCGCAGCAGAACACCCCCGGCACGCTGGTGGCGTAGGCGGCGTCCCGGGCGACGCTGCCGCGGGCGTCGAGCGCCACCCCGAGCTGGTCGAGCATCGGGGAGCGTTCGGGGCCGACGAACCCCAGGGCGAGCAGCACCAGCTCGCAGGGCAGTTCGAAGTCGGTGCCCTCGACCTTCACGAAGGAAGGGCGGCCGTCCACGGTCTGCGGGCGCACCTGGTGGGCCCGCAGGGCCCGCACCCGCCCGTGGCCGTCGTCGAGGAAGCACTCGGTGTTCACCGAGAACACCCGCTCCCCGCCCTCCTCGTGCGCCGAGGAGGTCCGCAGGACGAGCGGCCAGGTGGGCCACGGGGTGGACGGGGGCCGCTCCCGGGGTGGCTCGGGGAGGATCTCGAACTGGTGCACCGACGCCGCCCCCTGGCGGTGGACGGTGCCGAGGCAGTCGGCCCCCGTGTCGCCGCCGCCGATGATCACGACCCGCTTGCCCCGGGCGTCGGCCGGGTGCCGGTCGAGCTCGCCGGCCGCCACCCGGTTGGCCAAGGGCAGGAACTCCATCGCCTGGTGGATCCCGCCGAGCTCCCGGCCGGGAATCGGCAGGTCACGCCACTGCGTGGCCCCCCCGGCCAGCACCAGCGCGTCGTGCTCGCCGGCCAGCGCCGCCGCGTCGACGTCGACACCCACCTCGACGCCGGTGCGGAACTCGGTGCCCTCGGCGGCCATCTGCGCCAAGCGGCGGTCGAGCACCCACTTCTCCATCTTGAACTCGGGAATCCCGTAGCGCAGCAGCCCGCCGATGCGGTCGGCCCGTTCGAACACCGTCACCGCGTGGCCGGCCCTGGTGAGTTGCTGCGCGACGGCCAACCCGGCCGGCCCGGAACCGACCACCGCCACCCGCTTGCCGGTGCGGACGCTGGGACGCACCGGCTCGGCCCGGCCCTCGGCCCAGGCCCGCTCGGCGATCTCCACCTCCACCTGCTTGATCGTCACCGGGTCGTCGTTGATGCCCAGCACGCAGGCCGCCTCGCAGGGAGCGGGACAGAGCCGACCGGTGAACTCGGGGAAGTTGTTCGTGGCGTGCAGCCGTTCGGCCGCCTCACGGAAGTCCCGGCGGTACACGAGGTCGTTCCACTCGGGGATGAGGTTCCCCAGCGGACAGCCGGTGTGGCAGAACGGGATCCCGCAGTCCATGCACCGGGCGGCCTGGACGTGCAGCGCCTCGGGCGGGAACGGCTCGTAGACCTCCCGCCAGTCCTGCAGGCGCTCGGGCACCGGGCGGCGCCGCGGCGACTCCCGCCGGTACTTCAGGAAGCCGGTCGGCTCACCCATGCGCGGCCGCCATGATCGCCTCGTCCACCGACACGCCGCGCTCCTCGGCGAGCCGGGCGGCCTCCAGCACCCGCTTGTAGTCCTGGGGCATCACCTTCACGAACCGCTCCACCGCCCAGTGCCACCGGTCGAGGAGCCGGGCGGCGACGGTCGACCCGGTCTCGGCGGCGTGGCGGCGCACGATCTCGCGCAGCCACCGGCGGTCCTCCTCCTCGAGCGGGTCGAGATCGACCATCTCGAGGTTGACCCGACCCGGGAACCGCCGCTCGGGGTCGTACACGTACGCGATCCCGCCCGACATCCCGGCTCCGAAGTTCCGCCCGGTCGGTCCCAGCACCACCACCCGTCCACCGGTCATGTACTCGCAACCGTGGTCGCCGACCCCCTCCACGACCGCCACCGCCCCCGAGTTGCGGACGCAGAACCGCTCCCCCACCACACCGCGGAGGAACATCTCGCCCGAGGTGGCGCCGTAGAGGATCACGTTGCCGGCGATGACGTTCTCCTCGGCCCGGAACGGGGATCCCCCCGGGGGCCGGACCACGATCCTGCCGCCCGACAGGCCCTTTCCGGTGTAGTCGTTGGCGTCCCCCTCGAGGCGCAGCGTGATGCCCCGGGGCACGAAGGCCCCGAAGCTCTGGCCGGCCGACCCGGTGAAGCGCACCGTGATCGTGTCGTCGGGCAGGCCCGCGCCCCCGTGGCGCTTCGTCAGCTCGTGGCCGAGCATCGTGCCCACCGTGCGGTGCACGTTGCGGATCGGCAGCTCGATCGCCACCGGTTCCCCGCGCTCGAGGGCGGGGGCGGCGAGGCGGATCAGCTCGTTGTCGAGGGCGTGCTCGAGGCCGTGGTCCT
>CALEDW010000311.1 GCA_937949585.1 uncultured Acidimicrobiia bacterium | reverse complement strand
CCATGCGCCCGACACCTCGAACACGCGCCCGGTCACGCCCGCCGACTGGGGGGACGCCAGCCAGGTGCACACCGGCGCGATCCAGTGCGGGTCGAAGGTGTGCTTGGCCTCCTCGCCCTGGGCCAGGCCGAGGTCCTCGGTCATGCGGGTCAGGGCGGTCGGGGCGATGGCGTTCACCGTGACCCCGTAGCGCTCCAACTCCATCGCCGCGATGATCGTGAACGCGGCGATGCCGGCCTTGGCCGCGCCGTAGTTCGTCTGGCCGACGTTGCCGTACAGGCCGGACGGCGAGGTGGTGTTGATCACCCGGGCGTCGACGGCCTCCCCGGCCTTGTTGCGCTCCCGCCAGTAGGCGGCCGCGAAGCGGGTGGGGGCGAACGTGCCCTTGAGGTGCACCTTGATCACCGCGTCCCACTCGGCCTCGGTCATGTTCACCAGCATCCGGTCGCGCAGGATCCCGGCGTTGTTCACCAGCACGTCCAGCCGCCCGAACCGCTCGATGGCCTGGCGGACCACCGACTCGGCGCCCTCCATCGTGGAGATGTCGTCGGTGTTCGCGGCGGCCTCACCGCCGGCCGCGGTGATCTCGTCGACCACCTCCTGGGCCGGACCGGCAGAAGCCCCTTCGCCTTCGCGGCTGCCGCCGACGTCGTTCACGATCACCTTGGCGCCGTGGGCGGCGAGCATGAGGGCGTGCTCCCGCCCGATGCCCCGACCCGCCCCGGTGACGATGCAGACCCGGCCTTCGCACATCTTCGTCATGGGCCCATTGCTACCAGCGGCGCCCGGCGTGCCGCCAACGCAGGTGCGCGGACCGCCGAGGGCGGGCCGGCTGGTCAGGCGCCGCCGACCTCGACGACGGTGAGGTCCTCGCCGACCACCACCTCACCGTCGGACCCGGCGGCGAGCGCCGTCCACTCCCCGGCCGCCCCGGGCGGGGTGCCGGGCACCAGGTGGGTGAGCACGAGGGTGCGGACCCCGGCTCGGCGGGCCGTCTCGGCGGACTGGGTGACGGTGGAGTGGTAGTCGATCGTGTCGTGGAACGGTGCCGAGGGCACCCGGCGGACCAGGTCGTCGCGCAGCACGCTCTGCACGTAGCAGTCGGCGCCGGCGGCCACCCGGTCGAGGCCGGCGCAGGGGACGGTGTCCCCGGCGAGCACCACCGACCCGTCCGGCCCGTCGATGCGGTACCCGACGGTGGGGGCGACCGGGCGGTGGTCGGTCGGGGCGGCGGCAGGTGGTCGGAGTGCAGATGGGTGAGCAGCACCGCGGTGAGCATCGGGGGCCACACCCCGGCTGCGGCGAGGCGCATGCACACCCCGCGGCCGGCGTCGACGAGGATGCGGGTGCTCCCCGGTCCCCACGAGTGTGGCCGGGCCGGCCCGGTCGGGGTCGGGCAGCGGGTTGCCGGTGCCGAGCAGGACGACGCGCACGGCCCGGCCGCCTCAGGCGAGCAGCGCCGGCGCGGCGTCGGCGAACCGGGCGGGCGCCTCGAGCATCGGGTAGTCGCCGACGCCGTCGAGGACGGTCAGACGGGCGTCGGGGCGCCGCTCGGCGAGGCGGTGGGCCATGGCCGCCACGGCCACCGGATCGAGCGCCCCCCACACGACCCCGAGCGGGGAGCGGTGCTGCTCGATCGCGCCGGTGGAGCGGTGCTCCTCCCGCCTCCGGTCCTCGATGTAGCGGATGGTGCGGGCGAGCAGCGTGTGCCCGTCGTCGCGTGAGGCCAGTCGCCACGCCGCCTCGAGTTCAAGGTGACCCCGCCGCCCGCCGCCTCCGCCCGGCTCGGTGTGGCGGGCGCGGCCCCGGAGGACTCGGGTCCGACCGGGGTGGTGACGCACGGCACGTTGACCCCGGCGGCGGACCGGGAGCACGATGCCGTCCTGGATCAGCCACCCGCGCCGACCGGCCGACCGGGCCGACGGCCGAGAGGGGGCCCTGTGGCCGCGACCGAGTCCAGCCCCGTCGTCAACCCCTACCTGGAGGGGAACTTCGCTCCCGTCACCAGGGAGGTGACCGCCTTCGACCTGCCGGTGCGGGGCCGGATCCCCGACGGGTTGACCGGCACCTACCTCCGCAACGGCCCGAACCCGGTTGCCGCTCCCGACCCGG
This sequence comes from uncultured Acidimicrobiia bacterium, assembly GCA_937949585.1. Classification (GTDB taxonomy): domain Bacteria; phylum Actinomycetota; class Acidimicrobiia; order IMCC26256; family CALEDW01; genus CALEDW01. The sequence goes on along the minus strand of CALEDW010000311.1, from coordinate 4,088 downwards.
CCACCTACCACTGGTTCCTCGGCGACGGGATGGTGCACGGCATCCGGCTCGAGGACGGTCGGGCCGCCTGGTACCGGAACCGCTGGGTGCGAAGCGCCGCGGTTGCCGCCGCCCTCGGGGAACCGGCCCCACCGTCACCGTTCGGACCCGAGGTGCCGCGCTTCGCCGCCAACACCAACGTGATCGGTCACGCCGGCCGCCGGTTCGCGCTGGTCGAGGCCGGTGCGCCACCGGTGGAGCTCACCGCCGAGCTCGTCACGATCGGACCGACCGACCTGGACGGAACGCTCACCCACCCCTTCAGCGCGCACCCCAAGCGCGATCCGGCCACCGGGGAGCTGCACGTCCTCGCCTACTGGTGGGCCTGGGGGCGCCGGGCCCGGTACCTGGTGGTCGGCACCGATGCCCGGGTTCGACACCAGGTCGAGGTGGAGCTCGGCGGCCCCTCCATGGTGCACGACGTGGCGCTCACCGACCGTTGGGTGGTCGTCGGCGACTATCCGTGTGTGTTCTCGCTCGAGGCGGCCGCCGCCGGTGCTGGGTTGCCGTACCGCTGGGATCCCGGCTACGAGGCCCGCGTCGGTCTGTTGCCCAGGGACGGTGGGGCCGGGGACGTCCGCTGGTTCGGGATCGAGCCCTGCTACGTGTTCCACTACCTCAACGCGCACGACGCCCCCGACGGGCGGGTGGTGGTGGACGTGGTGCGCCACCCGAGGATGTTCGCCACCGACACCCGTGGCCCCAACGAAGGGCCGACCCGGCTCGAACGCTGGGTCCTCGACCCGCAGCTGGGCACGGTGACCACCGAGCTGCTCGACGACCGCTCCTGTGAACTCCCCCGCATCGACGAACGGCGGACCGGTCGTCCCTACCGGTACGGCTACGCCATGGACTTCGGCCCCGGCGCCGCCCACGGCGCCACCGTGCGCTTCGATCTCCGGGCCGGACGCGTCGAGGCCCACGACCACGGTGCGGGCCGGGTGAGCCTCGAGCCGGTGTTCGTGCCCCGCCACCCCGGGGCGGCCGAGGACGAGGGGTGGGTCATGACCGTGGTGTACGACCGGTCCCGGGACCGCTCCGACCTGGTGATCCTCGCCGCCGACGACCTCACCGCCGAGCCGGTGGCGGTGGTCGAGGTGCCCCAGCGGGTCCCGTTCGGGTTCCACGGCAACTGGGTGCCGGACCCGACCTGACCGCGGGGTCGGGCCCGGGGCATGATCCGGTGGTGACCGTCCCGCCGGCACCCGTCCGTTACTCGCACACCGGTTTCTGTGTCGTCGACCTCGACCGGGCGCGTCGCTTCTACACCGAGGCCCTCGGGTTCACCGAGGTCCTCGCCTTCGACGTGACCGGCCCCGAGGCGGCCCGGCTCATGGGCCTGCCCGAGCCGGTGCGGCTGCGCGTCGTGTACCTGCGCCTCGACGGGTTCGTCCTCGAGCTGCTCGCCTTCGACGACCCGCCGCCGGAGCAGCCGACGGACTGGTCGATCCGGCGGCCCGGGCTCACCCACGTCTCGGTGATGGTCGACGACCTCGACGCCGCCTGCGCCCGGGTGGAAGCCTGCGGGGGTCGGGTGCTCGGTCGGCGTCGGGTGGCGGGGGCGCTGTTCGTCGAGGACCCGGAGGGCCGGCCGCTGGAGCTGCTGGCACCCGGTTCGCCGCTGGTCGCCACCTTGCACCCCGGCGGCTGAGGCCCGGCGGTCCACGAGCAATCGTCGAGACGGGTCGGCGCATCGCCGTCGTCACGAGGTACGCGGGAGGTGGTCATGCCCGGGGAACTCGAGTACCGGGGGATGTCGCTGGCGCAGGCGCTGCGCCACTTTGCGGAGCTGCACTTCGATCCGAGAACTCGTCACATCTCGCAGGCGGAATACGAGCTGCTCCTCAGGGCGGCCACCGCGCTCGAGAGCGCAGGCGTGACCAGTGCTGGTACCGGCATGGACACGGGCACCGAGATCGAAGAGGACGCATGATCGGAGCCCGGGAGGACGGCACCGTCGGTCGGGCTGCGGATCCGGTACGGGCACCAGCACACACGGCTGCCGCTTCCACTTCCTCACGGCGCGGGCGAGGCGGATGTGAAGCAGGGTGGTGAGCACCGAGTCGTCGGTTACGCCGGTGGGTGGTGCAGGTGGTCGGCGGGCTCGAGGCGGTGCACCCCCCGGGGACGCCAGGGCAGGCCGTCCGATGCCCCGAGCACGTCGGCGGCCAGGTACACGACGGCGAGCCACATCTCGGTGCCCTGCAGGCCCGGGTGGTCGCGACCCACGTGCCAGGGGAAGCCCTCCCCGTCGACCCAGTCGGCGATCGCCTCGGTGAGCACCCGGGCCGTCGCGTCGCGGATCTCGTCGCGGCGGTATCCGGGGCACTGGCGGGACAGCAGCCACAGCGGGTGCACGACGTCGAGGACGTTGCAGGCGGTCCGGCCGAGAAGGGAACCGGCCGCACCGTCTCCGCGGTGCCGGCCGGCCGGACCGGCGAGCGAGAACCAGTCGTGCTGGCGGGAATGGGCCAGGACGGTGTCGATCGCCCGCTCGGCCCGAGGCACCTCGAGGCCGAACTGGGCGTAGGTGCCCCGCACGAGCCGGTAGTAGCCGTTCACCGCCATGAGCCAGCCGACCTCGAGGTCGCCCGTCGGGGCGAGCCACGCTCCCCACATCCCCGAGCGCGGGTCCACGTGGGTGGCGAGCCAGCCCCACAGCACCGGCAGCGTGGCCGTCGATCGGTGGTGACGGCGGTTGAGCATGAGCGCGGTGCCGACGGCGTCGACCCATGCACCGGACGGCCAGGCCAGCCATCCCCAGTCGAGGCGGTCGAGCAGGCCCTCGAGCGCGCCGGGCTCGATCTGCTCGAGCACGCGCACCGGATGGCGGGGTGCCGCGCCGAGCGCCTCGAGCGCATAGCCGCACGAGAGGATCCCGTAGTGGTCCCATTCGTGGTCCGAGGGGGCGAGCACCATGGCCGGGTCGACCGGCTCACCCCGGCGGACCGTCTCCCACCAGGCGGGCGGGTGGCGGGGATCGACGAACATGCCCGTCACCGGGTCCTGGTGGTCCTGGATGCGGGCCACCAGCTCGTCTCGACGTGCGCCCGGGGGTACGGCGCCGAACGCGGCGGCGATCTCCACCGCGTCGTTGAGGGCTCGGGGGCTCGACGGCCGCCCCGGGGCGTCGACGTAGCCGTCGGCGCCGCCCGGTTCGACGGTCCGGCACCGCTCCAACACGTCGGGCCACTGGTCGGCCACCCGCTCGGCGAACCGGGCGAGCTCGTCGCGCCCGACGCGGGGCCGCCCGGCGCCGTGGCGCCGGTCGCGCACCACCCGCGCCGGTACGCCGGCGACCACCGACCAGGCCGGGACGTCGCGGGTGACCACCGCCCCGGCGGCGACGACGCTGTGCGGGCCGATGTGCACCCCGTCGAGGATCGTGACGTGCGCACCGATCCAGGTGTCGTCGCCGACGACGATGCCCTCGCTGCGCAGCCCCTGCACGAAGATCGGCGTGTCGGGATCGTCGAAGACGTGGTTCTCGCCGACGAGCACGGCGGTGCCGGCGATCCGCACCCAGTCGCCGATCGTCACCCGACCGATCGTCGTCGCCCCGGCGTTGAGCGACGAGTGCGCGCCGATGCGCACATCGCCGCGGATCACGCACCCGGAGGCGATCGTGGAGTGCGCCCCGACGCGAAGCGTGGAGGCGACCACCAGCGCGTCGGTGGCGATCACGCAGGTCGGGTCGAGCTCGTAGCCGGGCCGGGAGGCGAGCTCTGTGACCCGGTCCCGCTCGACGGGCTGACGCTCCTCGAGCGGTGTGTAGGCGACGAGCCACGGCTCGACGTCGCGGCGGCGGCGGTCGGTGGTGTCGTCCCAGCGGTTCATCGGCTCCGCCCGAGCCGGTCGACGAGCCGGCGGCGTGGGGCGAACGACCGGTGGCCGCCGCCCGCCGTGCCGTCCACGGCGTCAAGTCTGGCACCGGGCCCCGCGCTCACACCCACTTGCCCGGGTTGAGGATCCCGGCCGGGTCCAGCGCCTCCTTGATCGTGCGGGTGAGCTCGAGCACGTCGGGTCCGAGCTGGGCGCGCAGGTGCCGG
>CALEDW010000310.1 GCA_937949585.1 uncultured Acidimicrobiia bacterium | reverse complement strand
CCCACGCCGGTCGCTGCGCCCCGGGAGCCGTGGCCGGCGGCCACGGTCCGGGCCGGTCGCCGGCGCCGGGGGTACGTGCCGGGACCGCGGCCGCGGCGCCGGCGGCGGGGGAGTCGGGAGGGCGGCCGAGGTGGACGCCGGCGAAGGCCGGGGGGAGGCGACGCCCGTCGGGCCCGGTCGCGAAGAACCTCCGGGCGGCGAGCTGCGTGCACGCGAGGATCTCCGCCGGGCCCCGGATCGGGGCGAGCATGAGCCGGTGATCCGCGGCGAGCCGGAACAGCTCGGAGGTGCTGCGGGCGGCGAAGAACGCCTCGAGGTCGGACTCGATCGCGCGCAGCGTCGCCGGATCGACCCGCGCCGGGGACCAGCGCTCCCAGTCCTGCTCCCGCCAGCTCGGGGTGCCGACGAGTCCGGCCAGCAGCCGCAGCCCCGGCACCCGGGCCGGCCCGCCCCGCAGCCCGAAGCTCACCCAGCCGTCGGCGGTGCGCCAGATCTCCCGGGACGGTCCGATCCGGTCCCCGCGCCGCCGGCCCCGGAACCCGGTGTCCGGGAAGCGCGCCGGGGCCGCCATGTTCGCCGAGCACACCGTCTCCTGCATCGACACATCGACGCGCTGCGGACGCCCGGTGGCCAGCGCGCTGAGCAGCGCGAACGCGGCCTCCGGGCCGGTGTGCGCCTCGCTCACCGGCTCGGCGCAGCGCACCGGCGGGCGGTCGGGGTCGCCGGTGCAGTACAGGTTCCCGCTGGCGGCCATGACCCCCAGGTCCGAGGCGCGCCAGGCGGCGCGGGGCCCGTCGGTCCCGAACGGGGTGACGGCCACCCACACCCGATCGGGTGCGACCTGAGGGTCGAGGCCCAGGTCCCCGGGCCGACCGGGGGCGTGCAGCACCGCGTCGGCGCGGCGCACGAGACCGAGCAGGCCCGGGTCGTCCGCGCCGGTGGCGGCGACGAGGCGAGACCGGGCCGTCCAGGCGGCGAAGCGGTCCGGATCGGCCCGCAAGGGGTGGCCGCCCGGCCCCTCCACGCAGGTGACGGCGGCGCCGAGGTCGGCGAGGATCCGGGCCGCGAGCGCGGTGACGGTTCCGCCGGTGTCGACGATGCGCAGGTCGGTGAGCAGCGGCGCCGGAGCCGGCAGCTCGTCGGGGACGGACGGCGCCGGCGCCGAAACCTCGGCCGACCCGGGGTCGGGGGTGGGGGATCCGGTGGTACCTGACGTGCGTGTCAGATTAGGCTGCGTCGGGTATTCGAGCACGCGTCCCGGGAGGGCCCATGGGCGAGCGCATCATCGACGCCGACTGCCACATCCTCGAACCGCCCGACATCTGGGAGCGTTGGCTGCCGTCCCGCTGGCAGGACAAGGCCCCGAAGCTCGTGAAGGACCCCGCCGGGGGTGACGCCTGGCTCACCGCGGTGGGCGGCGACCCGGACCCGATCGGGCTGGTGGCGACCCCGGGGATGCCCTGGGACCAGTTCCGCTGGTTCGGGGTCACCTACGAGGAAGCCCGCCCGGGCTGCTACGACGGCGAGGCCCGCCTCGCCGACATGGACGCCGACGGGGTGTGGGCCGAGGTGCTGTTCCCGCCGCAGCGGACGATGAGCCACTTCCTCGGCGACGACGACGACGACTTCGTGCTCGCCGGGGTGGCCGCCTACAACGACTTCCTGTTCGAGGAGTTCTGTGCCCCCGACCCCCGGCGGCTCATCGGGCTGGCCCAGATCCCCTCCCTGGGCATCGACGTGGCCGTCGACGCGCTCCGCAAGGCCGCGGCGCGCGGCGCCAAGGGCGTGATCATCTCCAACTGGCCGGCCGGCGGCGACAACCTGTCCCGCGACGACGACCCGTTCTGGGCCGCCGCGGTGGACGAAGGCCTGCCGGTGGCCGTGCACATCAACATCATCAGCCGTCGCCAGCGCGCCGCGGCCCGCAAGGCCGCGGCCAAGCGGGGCAACGTGCTGTACGACATGAGCAGCGAGGCGGCCCGGGCCAAGGCGATCGGCGGGATGAGCCACGTGTTCTCGATGTGTGCCGGCAGCATCACCCAGGTGCTGTTCACCGGGGTGTTCGAGCGGTTCCCCGAGTTGCGGATGTGCTGGATCGAGACCGGGGTGGGGTGGCTCCCGCACTTCATCGAGAGCCTCGACGACCGCTACTGGCGCAACCGCCGCTGGGGCGACCTGCCGATCAGCGAACCGCCGTCGTTCTACTGGTACCGCAACAACGCGGCGAGCTTCATCACCGACCGCTCCGGGATCGCGCTGCGCCACGCGGTGGGCGTCGACAACATGATGTGGTCGAGCGACTACCCGCACCACGGCAACGACTGGCCGTACTCGCGCAAGGTGATCACCGACACCATGGGCCACATCCCGGCCGAGGAGCGGGCGAAGATCGTCGGCGGGAACGCAGCGCGGATCTGGCGCCTCGACGACTGAGCCTCCGACCGAACGGGGCCTACTCGCCCCGCGCCGCGGCGTCGTCCCGGGCGATGGCGCGCAGGGTGAGGCGTTGCAGCGTCCGGCGGTGCACGTAGGTGACGACGTCGCTCACCAGCGGGAGCAGCACGGCCGACGACGCCGCGAGCCGCTGCTGGAAGGCGGCGAGCGCGTCCGGGTCGTCGACCGTGCCGCCCCCGGTGGCGAACAGGTGCAGCACCCGGGCCTGCATGGCCTCGACGCCTTCCACGTAGGTGCGTACGAGCGCCACCAGCAGGTCGTCAGGTACGCCCGCGGCCCGGATCTGGGCGACGGCGCGGCACACGTCGAGGTCCGTGGCGTCCCAGGCGTCCCGGCCGAACTCTTCCGGGTTGCGCAGCAGCCCGGCTTCGCGGAGGCGGGCGGCGAGGCCGGGCTCGAGCCCGGAGCGCTCGAGGAGGTCCTCGAGGCTGTAGGCGAGCCCGCGCTCGCCGGAGAAGATCCCTTCGAGGACCCCGGCCGGGCGGTCGGGGTCGAGCAGGGCCCGGATCGCCGCCAGTGAGAAGCGCCGCCGGCGAAGCCGGCGGATGCGCTCGAGCCGCTCGGCGTGATCGGGGCCGTAGAGGCGGCGGCGCCCGGCCCGTTCCGGCGGCGGCAGGAGCCCCTCTCGCTGGTAGAAGCGGATGGTGTCGACCGAGCAGCCGCTGCGCTGCGCCAGCTCGTCGATGCTCCAGTGCTCACCCACCGCCCCGCTCCCGACTTGACTCGGCCCATTCACTCTGAGAGTATTCACTCCGGAGTTGGTGCACGCAGACCAGGCCCACTCTGCCGGGTCCCGAGCCTGCGGGAGGTCACGATGGCACACCTGCACAGCGTCCCGACCGCCATGGCCACGCCCCGGTCGTCGGGACCGGCGGCCGCCGACGAAGCCCGGCGGTTCATCGCCAGGTCGCTGCGCTGGGAGCGGCGCCTCGAAGCGTTGCGCCGAACCTGCGGGGAGCGCCGGGCGGCCGCCTGAGGTCGCAGCAACGCCCCACGAGGCGACACCGACCCCCCACCGCGCCCGGTCCCGCCCGGTCCCCCCCTCCGGGCGGGACCGGCGCGTCCGGGACCGGACGCCGCCGCGGCCTGCCGTCGGCCTAGCCGCCGGCGCCACCGGCAGGGCGGCGCCAGCGGGGGAGCGTCACGTCGTCGGTGAGGCGACAGAACACCACCTCCACCGGCTCGCCGATGCGGATCGACGCCGGGTCGACCCCGTTCAGGGCCCCGTCGGGCCCGGTGACGAGGTTGCCGACGAGACGGATCGCCGGGTCGTCCTCGAGCTCCACGATCACTGCGTTGTAAGGGGCGACCGCCGCGTAGGCGGGCAGGAGCGGTGGGTGCGGCACGCAGAACGACCAGATCCGACCCCGCCCCGACACCTCGTCCCAGCGCACCGCCAGCGACCGGCACCGGGGGCACATCGGGCGCGGGGGCATCCGGCGCGCCCCGCAGTCGGCGCAGCCCTGGACCACCAGGCGACGCTCCCGGCACGCCGCCCAGAACTCGGCGGCGTCGGGATCCTCGGTGTCGGGCAGGAGCCAACCTTCGACGGTCACGGCCGGGTCCTTTCGTGGACGACTCGTTCGGGGGTCGGTCCCCGAGGGTACGCCTGCGGGTGCAGGTCCGGTCGACACGACGCGACACGACGGCCCGACCGACCCGGACGTGCCTGGGAGCCGCCCGAGCTCAGCGGCGCAGCAGCAGCGCGGAGGTGGGGACCCCCTCGCCGCTGGTGACGAGGCAGCAGGCGGCGTCGGGGACCTGGCAGGTGGACGTGCCACGGATCTGGCGGACCGCCTCGGTGACGAGGTTGAAGCCGTGCACGTAGGCCTCCGACATGCCGCCCCCGGAGGTGTTCGTCGGCAGCCGCCCGTCCGGCCACTCCAGCGCCCCGTCCTCGGTGAACGCGGCTCCCTCGCCCCGACCGCAGAACCCGTAGCCCTCCAGCGACAGCGGGATGAGCGGGCTGAACGCGTCGTAGAGCTGTGCCACCGGCACGTCGGCAGGGCGGAACTCCGACCGCGACCACAGCTTCGGGCCCGCCACCCACGACGGGCCGAGCAGCGGGTCGTCGCAGAAGTAGTTCGTCATCACCTGGTGCTGGCGGGGCAGGCCCTGCGCGTAGGCGTGCACGTAGGCCGGCCGGTGGCGCAGGTCGGCGGCCCGCTCGGCGGTGGTGACCACCACCGCCAGCGCCCCGTCGGTCTCCAGGCAGTTGTCGAACAGGCACAGCGGCTCGGAGATCCACCGTGCCGCCAGGTATTCCTCGCGGGTGAGCGGCCGGTCGTGCATCGTGGCGGCGGGGTTGCGGTTGGCGTGCTTGCGGAAGGCGAGGGCGACGTTGGCGAGGTGGTCGCGTGTGGCGCCGTAGGTGTGCATGTAGCGGCGGGTGAGGAGCGCGATCTCGTCGACTGGTCGCAGCACCCCGAACGGGCGGCTCCACTGCCAGTGCCCCCGGATCCGTTCGGAGACCTGCGACCAGGGCCGGGAGGTGCGTGCGGCGCGCTTGCGGGCCCGCCAGGCGACGGCCACGTCGCAGCGCCCGGTCGCCACCGCCAGCGCGGCGTGCCCGACGGTGGCGCAACCCGCCCCGCCGCCGTAGCCGACCTGGGTGAAGAAGGTGATGTCGCCGAGCCCGAGGTTGCGGGCCACCTCGACCTCGCGCCCGTCCTCCATCGAGAAGCACACCAGCCCGTCGACCTCGTTCGGGCGGACCCCGGCGTCGTCCAGCGCGGCGGCGATCGCCCGGCACGCCAAGGCCAGCTCGGAGTCGGCCAGGCCCTTGCCGAAGGGGGTCTGGCCGATCCCGACGATCGCCGTCCGGTCCTGGAACGGGTCGCGCCCCACGCGCCGGTCCTCCGGACGCCCGACCCGCTCAGTACCCCCGCCAGCGGGGCGGGCGGCGCTCGACGAGCGCGGCCATCCGCTCCGCCGCGTCGGCGGTCGCCTGGTTGAGCTCGACGAGCGCCGCCTCCTCGTACAGCAGCCGGTCCCGGTCGAGGTGGGTGGCGTCGTGCAGGAGCCGCTTCGTGAACCCCAGCGTCCGGGTGGGCCGGTCGACGAGGCGCGCCGCCCAGTCCCGGGTGGCCGCCTCGAGCTCGGCGGACGGCACCACCCGGTTCACGATCCCCAGGCCTGCGGCGTCGGCAGCGCCGAGCGGCTCACCCAGGAAGCACAGCTCCTTGGCCTTGTGCATCCCCACGAGGCGCACGAGCAGGTGGGTGAACCCGCCGTCGGGGATGAGTCCCCGGCCGGCGAAGACGTCGACGATGCGGGCGTGCTCGGCGGCGATCACCAGGTCGGCGGCCAGGGCCAGCATCGCCCCGCCGCCCGCCGCGGTGCCGTTCAGGGCGACGAGCACGGGGACCTCGCAGTCCTGCACCGCGGCCATGAGCGCCTGGAACCCGGTGCGCATCATGAGCATCGTCGTGCCCACCACCGGGCCGTCGGCGCCGGGCGGTGGGGAGGGCACCGGGGGGCGGACCCGCAAGTCGGCGCCGGTGCAGAAGTGCCGCTCACCCGTGCCGGTGAGCACCACGGCCCGGATCGTCGGTTCGGCGTGGGCGGTGCGGAAGCAGGCCGTGAGCCGGTCCCGGACGTACCAGGGGAGGGCGTTCTGCGCGTCGGGCCGGTTGATGCGCAGCCACAGCACACCGTGGGCCAGCTCGGTGACCAGCTCGTCGTCGGCGGCGTCCGGGGCGCCGGGGGGGCTCGACGGGATCGTCACCGACGCCGCGTCGGGACCGGGCGCCGGCGCGTCCGGCGCGTCCGGCGCGTCCGGCTCCCCGGGCCGGGCGGTCACCGGCACACCACCAACGCGTCGAGGGCGCGCACGCCGCGGCGGCGCACCACCAGCGGGTTCACGTCGACCTCGGCGACGACGTCGGCCAGGTCGAGGGCAAAGCGTTGCACGTTCATGAGCACCCCCACGAGTGCCTCCAGGTCGGCGGGCGGGCGGCCCCGGGCGCCGGCGAGCAGCGGGAAGCCGCGCAGCTCGCGCAGCATCCGGTGCGCCTCGTCCTCGTCGAACGGCGGTACGCGCACCGCCACGTCGCCCAGCACCTCGACGAACACCCCGCCGAGCCCGACGCTCACCACCGGGCCGAACAGCGGGTCGGTGGAGATCCCCGCCAGCATCTCCACTCCGTCGTCGACCAGCTCCGACACCAGCACCCCGTCGATCTCGATGCCGGGCGCGGCCCGCCGAGCCCGGCGCGCCAGCTCGTCGTAGGCCGCCCGCACCTCCGACGGCGCCACCCCCACCCGTACCAGGCCCAGGTCGCTCTTGTGAGGGATCCCCGCGGCGGCCACCTTCAGCACGCAGCGGCCGCCGAGCGCCCGGGCGGCCCGCACCGCCTCGGTGGCCGAGGTGGCGAGGGTGTCGCGGGTGGGGCGGATCCCGTAGGCGGCGAGCGCCTGCTTGGAGACCACCTCCGAGCGGGGGCCGGGCGGGCCGGCCAGCAGGCGGCGCACCCGGCCCGCGGCGGGGCGGGGTCGGCGAGGCGCGGCGTCGAAGGGGGAGCGGTAGCGGGAGAAGAACGACCAGGTGTCGGCGTAGGCCCGCACGGCCCGCACGCAGGTGCCAAAGGTGCGGAACGTGGGCAGGCCGCCGTCGAGGAGGCGGCGGTAGTAGGTGTCGTCGGTGCCGGCCGGGGCGCCCCACACCACGAAAATCGGCTTCGAGGTGGTGGCCGCCACCGCGACCAGGTCGGCGGTGAACGGCTCGGAGAACGCCGGGACCGCCCCCGTGATCGGCACCACCAGCACGTCGCAGCGGTCGTCGCCGAGGATCGCCTCCAGGATCCGCCGGCCTCGGGCGTCGGCGACCGGCGGGCCGCCGCAGTCGACCGGGTTGGACACCCGCAGGTACCGGGGGATGAGCCCGTCGTGCAGCACCCGTTGGGTGTCGCGGCGCAGGGCGGGGAGCCTCAGGCCCGCCGCCGCGGCCATGTCGGCCATGTGCGCGCCGGTCCCGCCGGAGATGGCGTAGATCACGACCCCCGGGTCCCGCCCCGCCCGGGCCCACGCCGGCGGCTCCTCGGGTCGCGTGCGGGCGAGCGCCATCGACACCTCGAGCAGCTCGTCGAGCCCGTCCACCCGCTGCACCCCGAACTGGCGCAGCACCGCCGAGGTCACCCGGTCGGAGCCGGTGAGGTGACCGGTGTGACTCTGGGCCATCGATGCGCCGGCTTCGGTGCGTCCCACCTTCACCATGACGATCGGGACCCGCCGGCGCGCCGCGTGGTCGGCGGCGAGCTGGAGGGTCCGCCCGTCCTTGAAGCCCTCGATGTAACAGGCGATCACCCCCACCTCGGGCCGGTCGGCGAAGTAGCGGCAGAAGTCCGCGAACTCCAGGTCCACCTCGTTGCCGGTCGGGGCCCAGTGGGTGAGACGGATCCCCAGCTCCTGGCCCTGGAACACGGGGCGGCCCTGGTGCCCGGACTGGGTGATGAGCGCGATGCCCGGGCCGGTGAGGTCCTCCCGGAAGTCCTCGAAGGCGTTGAGGTTCGTGTTCGGCCCCAGCAGCCGCACCTCGCCGGAGGCGACGAGCTCCGCGAGGCGGCGTTCGAGACGGGCGCCGGCGGGCCCGGTCTCGGAGAACCCCGCTGCGAAGATCACGGCGAACCGGGCCTTGCGGGCGAGCACGTCCTCGAAGGTGTCGACGGCGGCGCCGGTGAGGATGATCGCCAGGTCGAGGTCGCCGGGGACGTCGAACACCGACGGGTACACCCGGTGCCCGAGCACCGTTTCGTAGCGGGGGTGGACCGGGTAGAAGGTGGCGCCGTGCTTGGCGGCCCAGGCCGCGAACTTGCGGGTCATGGCGGTGTTCGGCTTCGCCGACTGGTCCGAGGCGCCGATCACCGCGATCGTGCGGGGGTGGAAGAAGGTGTCGAGGTCGACGTCCCGGAGCCGCAGCGCCCGGCCCGAGACGTCGGTGGGGATCCCGCCGTCGCCGACGACGTCGGCCGGAGGAGCGTGGGGACCTCTCCGGCGGCGGGAACGGATGGTGGCGTCGGGCATCGATCCTCCCGGTCGGTGGACGGGCGCAGCATAGGACCCGAACTGACACCCGAGTCAGGTTCCGGACCCCGCCCGCTAGGGTCGGCGGCGACACCACAGGATCGGACGAGGAGGGACGGCATGCGGGTCATCGTCGACTTCGACCGGTGCAAGAGCAACGCGGTGTGCATGGGGGTGGCCCCCGAGGTGTTCGAGGTCCGCGACGACGGCTACCTGTACGTGTTGCAGGAGGAGCCGCCCGAGGAGCTGCGCCCCAAGGTCGAGGAGGCCGCCCGGTTGTGCCCGACCGGGGCCATCACCGTCGAGGGCTGACCCCGCGCCGCCACCGCCGGAGAGGGGGACGGGCGCAGTGGAGGAGCTGGTCGTCGTCGGTGCGTCCCTGGCGGGGCTGCGCGCCGCCGAGGCCCTGCGCCGCCACGGCTTCGACGGCCGGCTCACCCTCGTGGGCGCCGAGCGGCACCGGCCCTACGACCGCCCGCCGCTGTCCAAGGAGCTGCTCGCCGGGACGGTCGGCCCGGACGACGTGACGCTGTGGCGGGACCAGCACGACCGCCTCGGGATCATCGAGCGGCTCGGCGTCGCCGCCACCGCCCTCGACGTCGGGGCCCGGCAGGTGACGCTCGCCGACGGCAC
>CALEDW010000309.1 GCA_937949585.1 uncultured Acidimicrobiia bacterium | reverse complement strand
CCGTCGCTCGGCGGCCGGCGCCGGGTGCAGTCGCAGCCGGGCGGCGGTGATGATCCCGAGGGTCCCCTCCGACCCGACGAACACCTGGGTGAGGTCGGGCCCGACCGCGGCGCGGGGCGCTCCGCCGGTGCGGACCAGGCGTCCGTCGGCGAGCGCCACCTCCAGGCCCACCACCATGTCCTCGATCTTGCCGTAGCGGGTGGAGTACTGACCCGCGCTGCGGCAGGCGAGCCACCCCCCGACGGTCGACAGGTCGATCGACTGCGGCCAGTGCCCGAGCGTGAACCCGTGGCCGTCGCGCAGCTCGGTCTCCAGTGCCCGTCCGAAGGTGCCCGCCGCCACCTCGACCACGCCCGAGGTGGCATCGAGGTCACGGATCCCGGACAGCCCGCACACATCGAGCAGTACGCCGCCGTGGACGGGGACCGCCGCGCCGCAGACCCCCGACCGACCGGCCACGGCCGTGACCGGCAGGTGTGCCTCGGAGCACACGGCGAGGATCTCACCGACCTGCGCGGCGTCGGAGGGACGGACCAGGGCCGCCGCCCGCCGGCCGATCCCCCCGTCGACCGCCCACGTCATCGCCAGCGGCCACCAGTCGCGGCTCGCCTCGCCGAGCGCGGCGGGGTCCACCTCGACGGCGGCGCCGGTGGCGGCGAGCCGCTGCAGGGCCTGGCCGTCGGGCTCGACCCTCCGGGCCCGGACGCGCTCGGCGGCGGTGCCTGCGGAGCCGGCGATCGGGATCGGCGGTTTCGGCTCGCCGGGGCCGATCACCGCGGCCGTCCACGGCGATGCCCACCCGGGGGCGTGCGTGTCACGGCGCGGCCACCCCACCGAGGCCGACGGCGAGGTCGCCGGACCACCGTCCGGGACCGACGCCGAGGCCGGCCGCCGATCGCTCGGTCCGCAGTGCCGCCCGGAACCGCTCCACCTCGACGGTCCGGCGGCGCTCGTCCCAGCCGAGCTCGCCGCCGATGAGGTCGGCCACGTCGGCCGCCGCGGCCCAGGTGGCCTCCCAGGAGAGCAGCCGGGCCCGGGTCCGGCGGCTGAGCACGTCGTCGAGGGTGCAGGCCATCTCGTGGCGCACGGCGAACACCGCCTCGGCGGCGCGGTAGGGCAGGCCGGGCACCAGGGGCGAGGCGAGGCGGGGGTCGCGCTCGGCCAGCCGGAGGACCTCGACGGCCTCGGCGCCGTAGCGCCGGGCCAGGTGCGCGTCGTCCGGCGCCGGACCGACCGCTCCGACGAGCCGGAGCCGCTTCGTGCGGGATCGACCGCCCCGGCCCAGTCGGCGGACCACGAGGTCCATCGTGTCGGCGGCCATCCGCCGGTAGGTGGTGAGCTTGCCGCCGGTGACGGTGACCAGCCCGCTCGGCGAGGTGTGGAGATGGTGGCGCCGGCTGAGATCGGCGGTCTTCTCGGCGACGCTGCCGCCGGCCACCAGAGGGCGCAGACCCGCCCAGGTGGCGATCACGTCCTGCGGACCCGGCGGCTCCGAGAGCGCGGCCCGCAGCGCCCCGAGCAGGTAGGCCACGTCGTCGGGGGTGCAGGTCACCTCGTCGAGCGGCCCGTCGTAATCGGTGTCGGTGGTCCCGACGTAGGTGACGTCGCCCCAGGGCACCACGAAGATCGAGCGGCGGTCCTTGGGGACCGGCAGGATCGCCGCGATGTCGTTGCGGACCCGCTCCCACGGCACCGTGATGTGCACGCCCTTGGCGGGACGGATCGCGCCCGGGTCGCGGCCCTCGTCGAGGGCCCGTAGCTCATCGGCCCACACCCCGGTGGCGTTCACCACCGCGTCGGCGTGCACGTCGATGCGTTCCCCGTCGGCCTCCACCGTCGCCCCGCACACCGTGGCGGCCGGACCGCCGACGGCACGCCGCAGTGCCACCACCGGCGCGTGGTTCACCACCACCGCGCCGTGGCGGGCCGCGGTGCGGGCCACGGCCAGCGTGAGGCGGGCGTCGTCGGCCTGCGCGTCGTAGTAGAGGTAGGCGGCGGCGAGGCGGTCCTCGCGCAGGGTGGGCATGTGGGCCAGGGCCTGCCGGGCCCGGATGCGGCGATGGATCTTGCCGATCCGGGCCCCGCCGGTGAGGTCGTAGAGCCACAGCGCCGAGCCGAGGGCCCGGGCCAAGCGGCGGGGCATGAGCCCGTCCTTGGTGAGCACCGGCACCAGGAACGGCAGCACCCGCACCAGGTGGCCGGCGTTGCGCAGCGCGACCTGCCGCTCGTAGAGCGCCTCGTAGACGAGGTGGAACTCCCGCTGCTGCAGGTAGCGCAGCCCGCCGTGGACGAGCTTCGAGGACTTCGACGAGGTGCCGGCCGCGAAGTCGTCCCGTTCGACCAGCGCGGTGTGCAGGCCCCGGGTCGCGGCGTCGAGGGCCACACCGGCCCCGGTGATCCCCCCGCCGATCACCAGGACGTCGAAGCGCTCCCGCCGCAGCCGATCCAGCATCTCGGCCCGCGAGAACGGGATGTGCTCCACGAGCATGGCAGGCTAGCGGCCGAAGTCGAAGCGATCGGGGGGGCGTGATGCACGACGGCCGGCCGGCACGGTGCGTGCTGGGGGCGATGCTGGCGGTCGCGACGATCGTCGGTGCCTGCGGCGGCACAGGTGGGGACGCGTCCCGCGGTGGCTGCGATCCGCGGCTGCCGGCCGGGGCCGGTACACCGGTGCGCATCACCATGTGGCACGTGATGACGGCGACTCACGAGGACCGGCTGCGGGAGATGGTCCGGGCGTTCCACGCCCGCCAGCGGGCGGTGCGGGTCCGTCTGGTGCGGGTGGCCTCGTACGACGACGTGCTGGTGAAGCTGAAGGCGGGGCTGGCCAGCGGGGACGTGGCCGACGTGATCCAGGCCGAGAGTGGCCAGCTGCAGACGCTCATCGACAGCCGGGCCACCGTCCCGGTCGGGGACTGCGTGCGGGCCGACCGCTACCCGACCGACGACTTCCTGCCCCCGGCGCTGGCGTTGTGGACCACCGAGGGGATCCTGCGGGCCATGCCCTGGAACACCTCGAGCACGATCCTGTACTTCGACGCCGGGGCGTTCAAGGAGGCCGGACTCGACCCGGCCCGGCCCCCCCGCACCCTGGACGAGGTGCGCGCCGCGTCGGAGGAGATCGTGCGCCGCGGCGTCCGGCCCCACGGGATCGCCCTGCGGGCGGCCGGGTACCTGATGAGCGCCCTGTACTCCCGCAACGGGCTCACGCTGGTGAACCACGACAACGGGCGGGCTCGGCGCGCCACCGCGGCGACGCTGGCGTCGCCGCGGGCGCTCCGGATCTGGGAATGGTGGGCGGACATGGCCCGCGACGGCCTGCTGCTCGACGTGGGACCCAAGGAGGGGATCGACCACTTCCTCGCCGTCGGGAACAAGCAGGCGGCGATGACGATCGACGGGTCCCCGTCGCTGGGGCCGATCATCGAGGTGCTCGGGACCGGGCAGTTCCCGGGCGTGGAGCCCGCCGCCGGCCCGACCCCGGGCCTCCGGGCGGACGGGGGCCCGGCCCTCGGTGACGGGGCGCTGTTCATCTCGGCGCGCACCACCCCGGCCCGGCGGGCCGCCGCGTGGCGGTTCATCCGCTTCCTCGCCGCACCGGCCCGGATCGCCACGCTCGGGGTGGAGGGGTTCATCCCCGTGCGTCGCTCCGCCGCCGACGACCCGGCGTTGCGACGCCGCTGGACCGAGCAGCCGGCGTTCAGGGTGGTCTACGACCAGCTCCTCGCCACCCCCGACACGCCGGCGACCGCCGGGGCGGTGATCCCGGACGGGCCGGGGTTCACCGAGGCGATCACCGACGCGCTCGTACGGATGCTCTCCGGGGCGCTCACCCCGCGAGCAGCGATGCTGGAGGCGCAGCGGGTGGCGACGGCGTCGATCCGGGAGTACAACCTCCGGCTCGGGCGCTGAGCGCTCACGGCACGAGCACCGAGCGGGCCTCACCAACCGGGTAGGTGCGGCTCGCCACCCGGAGCACCGGATCGGCGGCCTGCCACGGCCCACCGTCGAGGCGCCAGCGGACCGCGAGGCGGATCACGGCGCGCACCTCGAACCCGGCGCCGTCCCGGCGGGTCTCGTAGGTGTGGGTGACGAAGGACCGGGCGGGAGGCGGTTCCCCGAGGCTCGGCGTGGGGAGCTCGGGCGTCCCGTCCCCGAACGACCACCGCACTTCTGCGGGGACGGCTTCGACCTCGACGCGGAACCCGAAGCCCTCCACCACGTCGCGGATCGGCTCACCCCGGTATCCGGTGACCCAGAACCACGACTCGAGCCCGGTGAGGCCACGGCCCTCGGGGCTCACCCCGATCCCCGCCGGGGGATAGGGAAGGTGGCGCACCATCCACTCGACGAGCACCCGCAGGTCGACACCCCCGAACGCCGACGGCACCAGCCAGACGCTGGTGACGTAGTCACCGTCGCAGAACACGTGGTACGCCCGGTGTGCGGGGCTGGGGCGGGGCGGCATCGGCACCAGGCGGCGGTCGTCGGGGATCCGGCCCCGCCGGAGGTAGAAGGGGTGGTCGGTCTCCACCCAGCGGCGCAGGCATCCGGCGGGACGGCCCCCCGCGGCAGACCGGATCTCGGCCCACACCCGCGAACGGACCAGGACCACCGTCGCGCCCGACGGGTCGGTTGACACCGCGGCACCGGCCGGCGCCGGGGCGCCCACCGCGGCGACGGATGCGAGCGAACCGGCGAGGACGGCGAGACGCCGCCACGACGCGCTGGGGCCCATGCGGCCTCCCTTCCGTGGTTGCCGCCGCGCCCGTCCGTGGGCGCGGCCCGATCCTAGGAACCCCCGCCCGCTCCGTCGAGGGTCAGCGGCCGGCGCTCCGGTGCCTCGCCGAGCGTTGCGCCACGTCCGCCGGCTCGGTGCTCGCCCGCTTCGCCGCCGGGGTGGCGGCGGTGGTCTTCTTCGCCGCGGCCTTGGCGGTGGTCTTCGTGGCCGGGGTCTTCTTCGCCGGGGTCTTCGTGGCCGGGGCCTTCGTGGCCGGGGCCTTCTTCGCCGAGGTTTTCTTCGCCGCGGCCTTGGCGGTGGTCTTCGTGGCCGGGGCCTTC
>CALEDW010000308.1 GCA_937949585.1 uncultured Acidimicrobiia bacterium | reverse complement strand
GGTCCGGTGGTGGGGGGACGCTAGGATCGCCGTTGACGGGATGTGGCGCAGTTTGGTTAGCGCGCAGCGTTCGGGACGCTGAGGTCCCGGGTTCAAATCCCGGCATCCCGACCGGCACGACCCCCGGTTCCGAGTCGCCGGCAGGGTCTCGCCCCACCTCGGCCGGATCACCGCCCCGACCCTGGTTCGGCGCCCGTGAGCGGGCGCCACGGTGGTGGCGTGCTCGCCAGCCCCGCCGGGGACCGGTCAGCGCCGCAGGCGGGTCCGCAGCAGCCCGGCGGCGGCTTTCGGTCCCCGCACGGGCCGGAAGGCGTCGGAGGCCTCGGTGAGGCGCGCCAGCTCGTCGGGGGACAGCTCGAGCTCCGCGGCGTCGACGTTCGCGTCGAGCTGCTCGATGCGACTGGCGCCGGGGATGGCCACGACGTTGGCATGGCTCACCACCCAGGCCAGGGCCACCTGCGCCGGGGTGGCGCCGTGGGCGGCGGCGATCTCGGTGAGCGCGCCGAGCAGCGGCCGGGCCCGTTCGAGGTTCTCGGGCAGGAACAGCGGGTTCGACCTGCGCGCCGCGCCGGTCGGGAGATGGTCGGTGTCGTACCGGCCCGAGAGCAGTCCCATGCCGAGCGGGCTGTAGGCGATCACGAGCCGGTCGTTCGCCGCCGCGTAGGGAATCGATCCCGCGTCGGGGCGGCGGGCGACCAGGCTGTACTGCACCTGGTTGCTGAGCACCGGCGCGCCGAGCGCCCGCTCGGTGGCCTGCCAACGGCGGAGCGAGAAGTTGCTCACCCCGACGTGGCGGGCGATCCCGGCGTCGAGCACGCGGCGCAGGCCCCGCACCTGCACCCGCAGCGACACCACCGGGTTGGGCCAGTGGATCTGGTACAGGTCGACGGCCTCGGTCCGCAGGCGCGCCGCGCTGCGACGGGCCCGCCAGGCCACGACCGGTGGGACGGGCAGCAGCGGGAACAGCTTGGTGGCCAGGAACGCGTCGGGTCGGCGGTCGCCGAGGGCCTCGCCGATGATGCGCTCCGAGCGGCCGAGGCCGTAGATCTCGGCGGTGTCAATGAGGTTCACGCCCCGTTCCAGCGCCCGCTCGACCAGACGCCCCGCGACCCGGTCGGCGTACTCGGTGCCGTAGCCCCACTCACGGGAGCCGAACTGCCAGGTGCCGAGACCGATCACCGAGACCCGCACCCCGCCGACCTCGACGTAGCGCACCGCCCGAGGTTACGGGCTCTCCGGCCCCGGTGCCCGGCGGGCGGGCCGAGCGGCGGGCCGGGGCACGTCGGCGTTCTTGCTCCCTCCCGGTAAACAGCGTTAACTTCCCGGTCCGTCTGAACTCGGGCTCGTCGAGGCGGGGAGGGAGGCGGGAGGGAGCATGCGCACACCGAAGCGGTGGACGCTCCGCCTGGCTGCGGCCGTGGTGCCGGCGCTCGCCTGGGTCGGCCTCCCGACGGCCACCGCCGGGGGCTCCGGTCCGGCGACGGTGCCCTGCGGCGGCTTCAACTCACCCCGGGGGGTGTGCCTCAACACCTCGCTCGCGGTGGGCGGCACCTCCTACAACGTCGACTGGTACCTGCCGCACGCCCCGGCCCGGGGGCTGGTGCTCGTGCAGCACGGCTTCACCCGCGGGTGCGGCAACCTGCGCAACACGAGCCGGTCGCTCATGGAGCAGGACCTCATGGTCCTGTGCCTGAACGCGAGCATGGCCGGCGGCAACCCCGCGCTCGCGATCGCGCTCGCCGATGCGCTCGCCGGCGGCAGCGTCGTCCCGCCCCAGGGTCGCCCGCTCCCCGGCGGGATCGTGGTGGGCGGGCACTCCGCCGGCGGGCACTTCGCCTCGGCGGTGGGCGCCCGCCTCGCCGCGCTCGGCGCGCCGGCGCTGCGGGGTGCGCTGCTCTTCGACCCGGTCGCCGACGCGGGCTTCACCGACAACCTCGCCGCGATCTCCGGCGGGGGCGCCCGGCCCGTGCTGGCCGTCTCCGCCCGGCCGGCGCTCGCCAACCTCTCCAACAACGCGTTCGGCGCGCTCCGGTCGCTTCCCAACCCCTTCGTCGGCCTCCAACTCACCTGGAGCGGGTACGTGTTCGGGGTTCCTTACGGCAGCAGCTGCCACACCGACGTCGAGGGTGAGAACGGCGACTTCGTCGGCAACCTCGCGTCCGGGTGCACCCCGACGAGCACGAACGTCGCGCGGTTGCGGGAGTTCGCCGCGGTGTGGGCGGCGGATCTGGCGACCGGGGCCCGGACCGCTGCCTATTGGTGTACCGACGCCCGCGTGCCGTCGAGCTGCGGGAGCCGGGTCGCCGCCCTCACCGGTGGCTCGCGGCCGACCGCGGCGCTGATCCCGGTGAACTGACCCGTCCGTTCACCACCCCGACGGCCACCGGGTGGGGGGCGGGCGGGAACCGGCCTCCGTCGCCGGCCCGTCCCGACCGCCGGTGAGCCCCGCCTCCGTCGCCGGCCCGTTCGGCGCGTCCGGGGCCTCCCGGTCGCAGCCGTCGGCGAGGGCGGGGTCGGTGAGGTCGAGCACCGGTTCGGGATCGGATCGAGGGGTCGGCGCGAGGCGGACCTCGCCGTCGTCGAAGAGCACGGGCAGCACCGATCGGTCGGAGCGACGCAGCAGCCGGAACCGCAGGCCGTCGCGGCACTCCAGGACCTCCGCCACCTCGAAGCCCCCGGCCCAGCCACCGTCCCAGGCGCACCGCACCTCCACGTCGGTGCCCGGCACCCGCCCGTCGAGCCGGCGCGACGGGCGGCCCGGGTCGACGCTTCCACCGAGCACGGTCCACGCACGGTCGGCCGCACCGTCGACCCCGGTCAGGTCCGGGTCCCGTCCCCGCGGCGTCACCGCCCGGGCCAGCAGCTCCTGCTGGCGGACCAGGCAGGTCGCGAGGCGCTCACCCACCTCGGCCAATGCCGACAGGCCGGCCCGGAGCTCGCCCAGGGCCCGGACGATCTCGTCGGTGCCGTTCGCGGGGGGCGGCGCCTCGAGAACCGGTGCGGCATCCTCGGTGCGCCGGCGACGGAGACGCACAGGACACACCTCCTACAGACCTGGCACTCGGGAGCGTAGGCCTGCCGCGCCGGTGCGGCGCGGACCCGCCGCCCGTCGGCGGTGGTCCTCGATCCCGACAACCTGGTGGTCGCCGTCCTTGTGGATCACCAGATCGGCCAGGCTGCGGGTGGGCGCCACGTGCTCGGCCTGGTTCGGCCCGTTCACCAGGTCCCACACCGTCCGGGCGAACGCCACCCGGGCGTCGTGATCGAGGTGGGCGAAGCGGTCGTAGAAGCCGCCGGGCCGCCGGCGCGCCTGGTCGCACAGGCTGCAGAACCGCTGCACGAACCAGCGAACGACCACGTCGTCGGGCGCATGGAGGTAGACCCCCAGGTCGCGCTCGGCCACGAAGGCCAGCGCGTGCAGGCCCTCCACCACCACGACCGCGCCCGGCGCGAGCTGCACACCGGGTCCCGGCTCCCGGTCGTAGATGAGATGGGAGTACACCGGCACGAGCGTCGGCCTGCCGGCCCGGAGACGGTCGAGCGCGGCGGTCAGCGCCTCGACGTCGTAGGTCTCGGGGAACCCTTTGCGCAGCGTGAGGCCGTCCCGGTCGAGCTCGGCGTTGGGTCGCAGGAAGGCGTCGAGGCAGACCACCGTGACCGGCCGACCGAGGCCGGCGGCCAGCGCGGCGGCGAAGGTGCTCTTGCCGACGGCCACCGGCCCGGCCAGCGCCACCACCGCCACCGCCTTGCGGCGACGGGTGGGGAGCGCATCCCGCACCGCTGCGACGGGATCCGGGACCGTCGAGGGCGCCGGCGCACCGGTCACGGCAGCCGGGCCCCCCGGTACACCGAGGCCGGGAACGGCAGGTCGAGGCGAGGCTCGACGGGATGCCGACCGGGCGAGACCGGCAGCAGCTCCCCGAACAGCCCCGGGCAGTAGTTGCGCAGCAGCAGCACGGCCGCCGCCCGCCGCCAGACCGGTTCGATCCCGGCCAGGGCCGCGCGCCGGGCGGGGTCGGCACACGCCTCGATCTGCGCGTCGAGCAGTCGCGGGTCCCACCGGGTGGGGGTGAACTCGGCGTCGTCGGCCGGCTCGTCACCCGGGGTGTGCGGCACCGGGTCGTTGCGCCGCCGCCACAGCGACACCTCCCCGGGGCGGGCGAACGGATCGACCACGGCGCCGTCGCACCAGGTGTTGAAGTGCAGGTGCGGGGCGAGCCAGGGCGAGAAGAGCAGGAACTCGATCCCCGAGCACCCCGACCAGCCGATCACCTGACCGCGCCGCACGACCTGGCCCTCGCCGACCGCGACCCGGGCCAGGTGGTTGCTCGTGGTGAACAGGCCCCGGCCGTGGTCGAGGCAGACCTTGCGACCGCCCATGTCCATGTCCAGGCTCACCCGCACCACCATCCCCGGAGCGGCGGCGACCACCGGGGTGCCGACCGGACAGACGAAGTCGGTGCCGAGGTGACCGTCGTAGGTCCAGCGCCCGCCCCGCCAGTCCCGCCCGTCGCGCACCCGCACCGAGTAGGGGGCGGCGGACGGGCGGGGCGTGCGGTTCACGAAGTTGTAGACGGGCACGAGGCCGTCGGCGGGGCGGCGTCCGAGCCGGGCCGGCAGCCCGAGGCGGGGCTTGAAGATCCGCAGCGAACTGAGGCCCCATTCCGGTGGGGGGACGTGCGGGTCCCGGCGCAGCACCGCCCGCACGGCCGCGACCCCGTCACTCCACGGGGCGAGGCCGTAGCGCTCGCGCCGGCCGATCCGGCGGTGCGCCGGGGAGGGACCGCCGGCCGTCATCCCCGCCTGCGCCGTCCGGTCAGGCGGCGACGATGACCTCGGCCATCTGCACCGCGTTGAGTGCCGCTCCCTTGCGGAGGTTGTCGCCGGTCACCCACAGGTCGAGGGTGCGCGCCTCGGACGGGTCCTCCCGAACCCGACCGACGAGCACCGGGTCCACCCCCGCGCCCTCCAGGGGCGTCGGGGCGTCGTCGGCGGCGAGGCGCACGCCCGGGGCGGCGGCGAGCAGCGAACGGGCCTCATCGGCACCGAGGGGCGAGCGGAACCGGACGTTGACGGCCATCGAGTGCCCCACGAACACGGGGACCCGCACGCAGGTGGCCGTCACCGCGATCGCCTCGTCGTGCAGGATCTTCCGGGTCTCGCGCACCAGCTTCCACTCCTCGGAGGTGTAGCCGGCCTCCCGGACCGATCCGGCCAGCGGGATCACGTTGCCGGCGATCGGCTTCGGCCAGACCTCACCGGCTTCCAGCGCGTCCTCGACCCCCGCTCGGCACAACCGGTGCAGGTCGCCGTCGTACTTCGCCCACTGCCCGGCCAGTTCGGAGATCCCGGCCTGCCCGGCACCGGACACCGACTGGTAGGTGGCCACCACCATCCGTTCGATCCCGGCGGCGCGGTGCAGCGGTGCCAGCGCGGTGAGCAGCACCATCGTCGTGCAGTTCGGGCAGGCCGCGATGCCCCGCGGCAGCCGGCCCAGGTCCTGCGGGTTCACCTCCGCGATCACCAGCGGCACCTCGGGATCCATCCGGAAGGCCGCCGAGTTGTCGATCACCCGGGCACCGGCCGCCGCCGCCTGCGGGGCCCACTCGGCCGCGATCGGGTCGTCGACGTCGACCATCACGAGGTCGAGACCGTCGAAGCAGCCGGGGCGCAGCTCCTCGCAGACCACCTCGCCGCTGCCGAACCGCAGGCGCCGGCCGACCGAGCGCGGCGAGGCGAAGGCCCGCAGCTCCTCGAGGGGGAAAGCCCGCTCCTCCAGGATCCGCAGCATCTCGGTGCCCACCAGCCCGGTGGCCCCGACCACTCCCATGCGCACCGCCATCAGCTCGCCGCCTCGAGCTCGAAGGCGCGGTGCAGGGCCCGCACGGCCCGCTCGACCTCGGCCTCGGCCACCACGCAGGAGATCCGGATCGACGACGTGGAGATCATCTCGATGTTGATGCCCTCGGCGGCCAGCACCTCGAACATCCGGGCCGCCACGCCGGGGTTGGACTTCATCCCCGCCCCGACGAGGGTGACCCGGGCGATCCCGGCGTCGTGGCTCACGCCGGTGGCCTCGAGGTCTGCGGCGACCTTGGCCACCACCGTCAAGGCCCGGTGCAGGTCGTCGCGGGGAACGGTGAAGGAGATGTCGGTGTGCCCGGCGGTCGACACGTTCTGGACGATCATGTCGACGTTGATCGCCTCGTCGGCGAGCGCCCGGAACAGTGCCGCGGCCACGCCGGGCCGGTCGGCGACCTGGGCGATCGTCACCTTCGCCTCGGACGTGTCGTGGGTGACCGCCGAGATGATGGCCTGTTCCACCGTCGGGTCCTCCTCCACCACCCAGGTGCCCGGCTCCCAGGTGAACGACGAGCGTACGTGGATCGGCACGTGGTGGTTGCGCGCGAACTCCACGGACCGCAGGGCCAGGACCCGGCCTCCGGTGGCGGCCATCTCCAACATCTCGTCGAAGGACACCCGGGACAGCTTGCGGGCCTCGGGTACCACCCGCGGATCGGCGCTGAACACTCCCGACACGTCGGTGTAGATCTCGCAGACCTCGGCTCCCAACGCCGCCGCCAGCGCCACCGCGGTGGTGTCGGACCCGCCCCGCCCGAGCGTGGTGATGTCGCGGTCGGTGGAGATCCCCTGGAAGCCTGCCACCACCGCCACCGCGCCCCGGGCCAGCGCCTCCCGGATACGGTCACCGCGGACCTCGAGGATCTTCGCCTTCCCGTGCGTCGTGTCGGTGACGATGCCGGCCTGGGACCCGGTGAACGAGACCGCCGGGACCCCGAGGTCGATCAGCGCCATGCACAGCAGGGACATCGAGATCCGCTCCCCGGCGGTGAGCAGCATGTCGAGCTCCCGGCCGTGGGGCTGCCGGGCGACCTCACGGGCGAGGCGCAGGAGGTCGTCGGTGGTCTTGCCCATCGCCGAGACCACCACCACCACCTCGGCGCCGCCGCGCCGGGTCCGGGCGATGTGGTCGGCCACGGCCCGGATGCGGTCGGGGTCGGCGACGGAGGTGCCGCCGTACTTCTGGACGGTGAGCATGCCCCGGCGAGGGTAGCGGCGGCGAGGGTCGGCCCCCGGGCCGGGGCAGGAACGGAACGTCGGGTTGCCCCTCGGCGTGGGAACCCGGCCAAACTGTGCGATCCGACCGCGAGGGGGCCAATGACCGTCACCACCCCGTCTCCGTCACGTCGCGCCGGCCTGCAGCGGCAGGTGATCCTGGCGCTCGTCGTCCTCGGCGTCGCGCTCGCCGGGGTGCCGGCACCGGCAGGTGCCCACCACCAAGCCCCCGGAGCCGCCCCGTTCGCGGTGCGGCCGAGCGTCTACCAGGTGGGCGTCACCGGCGCCGCCCCGGGCGACGAGCTCACCCTCACTCGGCGCGACCGGCGGGTCGCCTCGGCCCGGGCCGACACCCTCGGCAGCCACCTCTTCCGCAACGTGCCCGCCGGGGACGGGTACCGGGTCACCGTCACCCACGACGGGAAGGCCGAGCACTCGGAGCGCTTCCGGGTGCTCGATGCCCGCCACCCCAAGCCGTCCTTCTACCGGTCGCAGCGGCTCGAGGTCGCCAACCTCGGTCCCACCGCCGGCTACGGCTACCTCACGGTGCGGGACGGCACCACGCTGTCGGTCCAGGTCTCCCTGCCCGGCCCGCCCGGGGACGGGCCCTACCCGACCGTCGTCGAGTACTCCGGCTACGACCCGTCGAGCCCGAGCACCGGCCAGCCGCAGTTCAAGCTCTTCGCCAACGCGCTCGGCTACGCCTGGGTGGGGGTGAACATCCGGGGCACCGGTTGCTCCGGCGGGTCGTTCACCTTCTTCGAACGGCTCCAGGGCCTCGACGGGTACGACGTGATCGAGACCGTCGCCGCGCAACCGTGGTCGACGGGACGGATCGGGATGGTCGGGATCTCCTACCCGGGGATCAGCCAGCTGTTCGTCGCCCGCACCCGACCCCCGCACCTGGCGGCCATCACCCCCCTGTCGGTGATCGACGACACCTACGCCGGGATCCTGTACCCGGGCGGGATCTTCAACGACGGGTTCGCCTACTCGTGGGCCCGGGAGCGGGTCGAGCAGAACCGTTGGCCCAACCCGAACCCGCCCCGCTGGGTGGCCGACCGCATCGCCGGTGGCGACGCCACGTGCGCGGCGAACATGGCGCTGCGGGGCCAGAACCCCGACCTGCTGGAGATCATCCGCACCCACCCGTACTACGCGCTGGTCGACGAGGACTTCCGGCTCGACCTCCCCCGCGGCGGCGCCGACCTGGCGCCGCGCACCTTCGTGCGGGACATCAGGGCCAAGGTGTTCATCGCCGGCGCCTGGCAGGACGAGCAGACCGGCGGGCGGTGGGCCACGCTGCTCGACGACTTCCGACCGGGGGTGCTGATGCGTGCCTACGGGCAGAACGGTACCCACGTCGACGCACTCGCCCCCCGGGTCCTCCACGCGATGTGGGAGTTCCTCGACCTCTACGTGGCCCGCCGGGTGCCCCGCATGCCGGCCACGGTACGGGCCCTGGCGCCCCAACTCTGGGAGATCGTCACCGGGGTGTCGGGCCTGCAGATGCCCCCCGACCGTTTCACCGGCCGCTCCTACGCCGAGGCCCGCCGGGCCTACGAGCGCGAGCCGCGCATCCGCATCCTGTGGGAGAACGGGGGCACCGCCGGACCGGTGCCGGGCGCGCCCGTCGCCACCGCCGAGACCCGGCACCGGTCCTGGCCGGTGCCGGGAACTCGGGCCACCGCCTGGTACCTGCACGCCGGCGGCCGTCTCGCCACCCGACCGCCCCGTTCGACCCGGGGTGCCGACCGGTACCGCTCCGACCCGTCGGTGCGGCCCCGCACGAACTGGAGCGCCGACGACTCCGGCATCTGGCGCCACGACGCCGCCTACGACTGGACGCCGGTCGTCGACGGCGCGTCGCTGGCCTACGTCTCCGAGCCGCTCCCGAGGCCCGTGACCATGATCGGGACCGGCTCCGTCGACCTGTGGCTGCGCTCCAACGCCCCCGACACCGACCTGCAGGTCACCCTCAGCGAGGTACGACCGGACGGGCAGGAGCGCTACGTGCAGAGCGGTTGGCTGCGGGCCGGGCACCGGACCCTCGACCGGAAGCGCTCCTCTCCGCTGGAACCGGTGCACACCCACCTCGAGGAGGACGCCGCGCCGTTGCCCCGCGGTCGGTTCGTGCCGCTCCGGGTGTTGCTGTTCCCCTTTGCCCACCACTTCCGGGCCGGTACGCGGCTCCGCCTCACCATCAGCGCCCCGGGGGGCGACCGGCCCCGATGGACGTTCGCGACGCTCGACGGCACCCCCGTCAACACGATCGCCCGCCACGCCGACCGGGCGTCGCGGGTGGTGCTCCCGGTCGTGCGGGCCCCCGTGCCGAAACTGCCCGACGCCCCGGCACCGTGCCCGTCGCTTCGGGCCCAGCCCTGCCGCGCCTACCTCGCACCGA
The DNA here is from genome assembly GCA_937949585.1 of uncultured Acidimicrobiia bacterium. Lineage (GTDB taxonomy): Bacteria > Actinomycetota > Acidimicrobiia > IMCC26256 > CALEDW01 > CALEDW01. The sequence goes on along the minus strand of CALEDW010000308.1, from coordinate 13,024 downwards.
CCGGGTCCGGCTGACGGGAGGTCCGGTGGGGCGACGCCCCTAGACTTCGCCGCCGTGTCCAAGGCCGCCAAGCGCGAACGTCAGCGTCTGAACCGGGAGCTCGCCCGTCAGGAACGGGAGCGCCACGAGCGGCGCCGGCGCCGGCTCCGGGCACTCCGGGCCTTCCTGGTGGTCTTCGTGCCGGTGGCGGTGGTCTTCGTGGTGGTGGTGATCGTGCGAGGCGGCGACGGCGGGGGTGAGGGCGGGGGTGATGGCGGCGGCGGTCGACCGGCGGCCGGTGCCCTGCGCTGCACCGACCGTGAGCCGGCGCGCCGGGACCGGCCCGACGTGAACCAGACCGCCCCGGCCCAGACGCTGGATCCCGCCAAGGAGTATGTGGCGACGATCCGCACCAGCTGCGGCACGATCGTCGCCCGTCTCGACCCGAAGCAGGCGCCGGTGGCCACCAACAACTTCGTGCACCTGGCCCGCCAGGGGTTCTACGACGGCCTGACCTGGCATCGCGCCGCCAAAGGCTTCGTCATCCAGGGCGGCGACCCGGCCGGCGACGGCACCGGCGGGCCCGGCTACCAGGTGGTCGGCGAGCTGCCTGCCGACGGATACCCGGTCGGTTCGCTCGCCGCCGCCAAGGCCGGTGCCGACCCCGCCGGCAGCTTCGGGTCACAGTTCTTCATCGTGACCGGGCGCCAGGGCACCACCTTGCCGGCGCAGTACACCCGCTTCGGGAAGGTCGTCCGCGGCCTGGCCGTGGCGCGCAAGCTCGAATCCTTCGCTCCCGAGAGCGGGGACGGACCGCCGACGCGGCCGCTCTACATCTTCAAGATCGAGATCTCCGAGTCCGCCCCGAACGAGCCGAGCTCCACCACCGCCCCGGCGTCGTCCGCCCCGTAAACGGTCACCCGCCCGGCGCCGAGCACCGTCCACCGCCCGTGGGGCTCGCGCACCAGGGCGGTCGCCTCGTCGATCCCCACCAGGTAGGCGCCGGCCGGCAGCAGGTCGAGGGAGCGTTCCCGCAGGTGGTCGGCGGCGGTGCCGTGGTACGGGAACGCGGCCAGGCCCTCCACGAAGCCGAGCCCCACGGTGTAGGCCCCGCCCCGGGGATCGACCATGGGGTCGCACAGCACGCTGGCGCCGGCGCCGCTCGCCGCAACCAGCGCGCCCTGCCGGTACGCATCGAGCATCGCCTCCAGCAGCGGCGAGCCCTTCAGCACGCTGCGCAGGTGCAGCGGCGACCCGTCGGCGACGAACAGGAACCGGGCCTTCCGGACCGTTTCGACGTGCGCCGGCGCCGAGGCCTCGGCCCGCTGGATCACCGGTACCGCCCGCACGCCCATCCCCAGCGGTTCCAGCGCCGCCCGGGCCCGGGAGACGACCCGCTCCGGATGTTCGAACGCCGAGGCGGTCGGCAGCAGGACGAGGTCGCGCCCCACCGCGGCGTCGGCGCGACCGTCGGGCGGCAGGGCGCGGCGGGCGAGCTCGGCAACCAGCGACGGGCCGGCCCCGACCCACTCCCCCCCGCCGATGAGCGCCAGGGTGCCCCGGATCTCCCGCATGGCCGAACACTACGCGTCCGACCTGCCTCGACCGGCGCTGGCAGCCCCGGGCTACCGACCGGTAACCTCCGCGGCGTCGACAGGAGGGCGGCGAAGTGACGAACGTGAAGCGACTCGGCATCGTCGGGTCGGGGATCATGGGATCGGGGATCGCCGAGGTGGCCGCCAAGGCCGGGATCGACGTGGTACTGCGCAGCCGTGCCCAGGCCACCGCCGACGCGATGATCGCCGGGCTGGAGAAGTCGCTCGCCCGTCAGGTGGAACGGGGCAGGCTCGACGACGCCGAACGGGGCGCCGTCCTGGCCCGGGTCCGAGGGGTCACCGATCTCGGGGAGCTCGCCGACTGCGACCTGGTGATCGAGTCGATCGTCGAGGATCTGCCCACCAAGAAGCACCTGTTCAGCGAGCTCGACCGGATCGTGCGGGACGGGGCGATCCTGGCCACCAACACCTCCACGCTGCCGGTGGTGGAGATGGCGATGGAGACCGGCCGGCCCGACCTGGTGTGCGGCATCCACTTCTTCAACCCGGCACCGATGATGCCCCTGGTGGAGCTGGTTCGGGCGATCACCACCTCCGACGCCACGATCGCCGCCGCCCGGGCGTTCGCCGAGGTGTGCGGCAAGACCCCGGTGGAGGTGCGCGACCAGGCCGGGTTCATCGTGAACGCCCTGCTCTTCCCGTACCTCAACAACGCGGTGAAGATGCTGGAGGCCGGGGTGGCGAGCCGCGACGACATCGACGCCGCGATGAAGGGGGGCTGCAACTTCCCGATGGGCCCCCTGGAGCTGCTCGACCTCGTGGGCCTCGACACGAGCCTGGCGATCCTGGAAGCGCTGTACGCCGAGTTCCGCGACCCCAACTACGCGCCCGCGCCGCTGCTGCGGCGGATGGTGAGCGCCGAGCGGCTCGGGCGCAAGAGCGGCGAGGGCTTCTACGAGTACCGCCGCTGACCCGGCGGTGGCGCCCGCGTGGCGACCGCCGCCGGGGGCGGGAAGGATGGGCCACGATGACCGAACGTGACCGGCCCTGGGTGATGCGGACGTACTCGGGCCATTCCTCGGCCCGGGTCAGCAACGAGCTGTACCGAACGAACCTCGCCAAGGGGCAGACCGGGCTGTCGATCGCCTTCGACCTGCCCACCCAGACCGGCTACGACCCCGACCACCCGATGGCCCGGGGCGAAGTCGGCAAGGTGGGCGTACCCGTCCCCCACCTCGGGGAGATGCGGACCCTCTTCGAGGGGTTGCCGCTCGAAGAGATGAACACCTCCATGACGATCAACGCCACGGCGATCTGGCTGCTCGGCCTCTACCTCGCACTGGCCGAGGAGCGCGGCGACGACGTCTCCCGCCTCGCCGGTACCACACAGAACGACATCATCAAGGAGTACCTCAGCCGCGGCACGTTCATCTTCGGCCCCGAGCCCTCCAAGCGGCTCACCGTCGACCTCATCGCCTACACCGTCCGCCACGTCCCCCGCTGGAACCCCATCAACGTCTGCCCGTACCACCTCCAGGAGGCCGGGGCCACGCCGGAGCAAGAGCTCGCCTACGGGCTGGCCACCGCCATCGCGGTGCTCGACGCCGTCCGGGAATCGGGTCAGGTGCCCGCCGAAGAGTTCCCGGCCGTGGTGGGGCGCATCTCGTTCTTCGTCGATGCGGGTATCCGCTTCATCACCGAGATGTGCAAGATGCGGGCCTTCACCCGCCTGTGGGACCGCATCTGCGCCGAGCGCTACGGCGTCGACGACCCCAAGCTGCGGCGGTTCCGTTACGGGGTGCAGGTGAACTCCCTGGGGCTCACCGAGGCGCAGCCCGAGAACAACGTCGTGCGGATCGTGCTGGAGATGCTCGGTGTCACCCTCTCCCGCGATGCCCGCGCCCGGGCCATCCAGCTGCCGTGCTGGAACGAGGCGCTCGGCCTGCCCCGGCCCTGGGACCAGCAGTGGTCGCTGCGGATGCAGCAGATCCTGGCCTACGAAACCGACCTGTTGGAGTTCGCCGACCTCTTCGAGGGCTCGAAGGTTGTGCAACGCAAGGTCGACGAGATGTGCGAGGCGGCGTGGGCGGAGCTCGAATGGGTGCTCGAGGGCGGCGGGGCGTTCGCCATGATCGAGCCGATCAAGGCCCGGCTGGTGGCCGCCAACGCGGAGCGGGTGCGGCACGTCGAAACCGGCGAGACGAAGGTGGTCGGGGTGAACTGCTTCACCGAGACCGAGCCCTCACCGTTGCTCGCCGACCGGACCGGCGGCGCCGCCATCCTCGTGCCCGACGCCGAAGCCGAGCGGGAGCAGGTGGAACGGATCGGGGCCTGGCGCCGGTCCCGCGACGAGGCCGCCTGGCAACGGGCGATCGACCGGCTGCGGCGGGCGGCCGAGACCCGCGACAACCTGGTACCTCCTTCGATCGAGCTGGCCCGGGCCGGGGGAACCGTGGGCGAGTGGGCCGGTGCGCTCCGGGAGGTGTTCGGGGAGTACCGGGCCCCGACCGGGTTGGGCGGGGTGCGCGCCCCGGTGCCCGAGGGCCTGCAGGCCGTCCGGGCCCGGATCGCCGCCTCCGTCGGGACCGAGGCGCCGATCCGGGTGCTGGTCGGCAAGCCCGGCCTCGACGGGCACTCGAACGGCGCCGAGCAGATCGCGCTCGCCGCCCGCGACGCCGGGATGGAGGTCGTGTACCAGGGGATCCGCCTCACCCCGGCCGAGATCGCCGCCGCCGCCCGCGATGAGGACGTCGACGTGATCGGTCTGTCCATCCTGTCCGGTTCGCACCTCGAGCTCGTGCCCGAGACGATCCGGCTCCTGCGCGGCCAGGGGGTGGACGCCCCGGTGGTGGTCGGCGGGATCATCCCCGAGGCCGACCGCCCGGCCCTGGAACGGTCCGGCGTCGCCCGGGTGTACACGCCCGCCGACTACCGACTCGGCGACATCGTCGCCGACATGGCGGAGCTCGCCCTCGAGCACCGGCGGTCCCGCGGCAACGGGGCATCGACGCGCTCCAGTCACGCCTCATCGGCGCCGATGCAGCACCCGTGAACGATCGGAGGCTCACGCTCGCGCTCGGCGCGGGGCTCGTGGGCCTGGGTGCCGGCCTTGCCGCCACCGTGAGCAGGACACCGGCGTTGGGGATCGTGGCGGGCCTCGCCGCGATGGGCGCGGCGACGACCGCCGCCGCTATCGCCGCGGAGCGTCGGCGTCTCGGCGACGCCCTGCACGAGGCCGGGGTCCACTCCGACCGGTTACGCCGCGAGCTCGCCGCGCTGAGCGCCACCCTCAGCGAGGAGCGACACGTCGACCCTCCGGGCGCCGACCCGGCCGACCGCAGCTGGGACGCCGGCGCGGCGTTGCTGGACGAGCGCTTCTTCCCGGTGATCGTGCGCCAGCGGGTGGCCGCCGCCCGCCGCCGGCTCCAACCGGTGTCCGTGGCGATCCTGCGCATCGACGGGATCGATGAACTCGCCGCAACACGCCCGGAGGCGGCCGAGCAGGCGATGAGCGCGCTCGCCGAGGTGGTGCGGACCACCTTGCGGGAATGCGACGCCGCCTGCCGCCTGGGCACCGCGGGCGTGGCCACGGTGCTCGAGGACACCGCAGAGGCCGGCGCCGTCTGGGCCGTCGAGCGGGTGCGCGGCGCCTTGCAACGCAGTCCGGCCGGCGAGCACCTCACCGTCTCGGCGGGGATCGCCTGCTACCCGTCCCACGCCCTCGGCCCCGGTGAACTCGTCCGGGCCGCCGAGGATGCCCTGGCCACCGCCCGCGCCGCCGGCCGCGACCGCCTCGAGGTGGCACCCGGCGACTGAAGGGGAGCGGCAGCCCCGGGCCCAGGCGAGGGGGGCTCAGGCGTAGAGGGCCTCGATCTCCTCGGCGTACTTCGCGTGGATCCCCCGCCGCTTGAGCTTCATCGTCGGGGTCAGCTCCTCGGAGTCGGGGAGCCATTCGGCGTGCAGGATCGTGAAGCGCTTCACCCGTTCCACGTTGGAGAACCGTTCGTTGGCGCGGGCGACCTCGCGCTCCACCTCCGCCCGCACCTCGGGATGCTCGGCGAGCTCGGCGAGGGAGGTGGCCTCGATCCCCCGGGCCGCGGCCCAGGCCGGCACCACGTCGGGATCGAGCACGATGAGCGCCGCCACGTAGGGGCGTCCGTCGCCGACCACGCAGGCCTGCCCGATGAGCTCCTCCGCCTTGAGCGCCGCCTCGAGGTTGGCCGGCGAGATGTTCTTGCCGCCGGCGGTGATGATGAGCTCTTTCTTGCGGTCGACGATCCGCAGGTAGCCCTCGTCGTCGAGGACGCCGATGTCACCCGAGTGCAGCCAGCCGTCCTCGTCGAGGGCCTCGGCGGTCCGTTCGGGGTCGTCGAGGTAGCCGCGGAACACGTTGCCGCCCCGGCAGCAGACCTCCCCGTCGTCGGCGACGCGCACCTCGCAGCCGGGGATCGCCCGACCGACGGTACCGGGCTTGATCCGGAACGGCTCCCAGGTCATCGGTCCGGAGGTCTCGCTCAGCCCGTAGACCTCCGAGATCGGGATCCCGAGCCCTCGGAAGAAGTCGAACACCTCCACGGCGATCGGCGCCGCCCCGCTGATCGCGGCGAGGCAGGCGTCGAGTCCGAGCAGGGAACGGACCAGGGCCAGCCCCCCGGCGTCGGCCTCCTCCCACGCCCGCTGCAGGTCGCCGGGCAGGTCCTCTCCCCGGGCGACGTGATCCGAGCGTCGCAGCCCCACTTCGATGGCGGCGTCGAGCTGCGCCTTGCGCTCGGGATCGGCCGAGACCATCGCCAGGATGCCCGCGTGCATCTTCTCCCACACGCGCGGCACGGCGAAGAAGATCTCCGGGCGCACCGCCGGCAGGTACTGCGCCACCTGGCCGGGGTCGGGGCAGGTGGTCACCTCGAACCCGAAGGTCACCCCTTGGTAGTGGGTGACCATCCGCTCCGCGATGTGGGCCATCGGCAGGTAGGAGACCAGGCGCCGGCCGGTGGGATCCATCTCGGCCAGGCAGCGCCGCAGGCTCTCCACGGTCCAGCAGATGTTGGCGTGATCGAGCATCACGCCTTTCGGTGGGCCGGTGGTGCCCGACGTGTAGATCACCGTGGCCAGCGTGTCCGGGTCGACCCGCTCCGAGGCCACCGCGAGGTCGACCGGTGCGTGGGCGAGCAACGCCGAGAAAGTCTCCACGCCGTCGGGGACCGGGTCGGACTCGCCGACCACGACCACCCCGACGAGCTCGGGGAGCCGGTCCCGCACCTGCAGCAGGCGGCCCAGGAACGCGTCGTCGACGATCGCAAGCCGGGCGTGGCAGTGGCCGGCGAGGTAGGCGACCTGCTCGGGCGAGGAGGAGTTGTAGATCGAGATCGGCGTGGCCCCGGCCAGCATCACCCCCACGTCGGCGACGTGGAACTCGGGGCGGTTGCGCAGCATCAGCACCACCCGGTCGCCGGGACGCACCCCGAGGGCCTCGAGGCCCGCCGCCACCCGACAGGCCCGATCGGCGTACTCCGCCCACGTCCAGGACGCCCAGTCCTCGCCGTCCTTCCACCGCAGCGCCGTCGCCGCGCCGCGGGAGGCGACGGTCTCCCGGAACTGGATGGGGACGGTCCGGCCTGCGACCAGTGCCGCGATCTCCGCACCCTCCTGCGCCGCAGTGACGGTCATCGCTCCCCCTCAATTCCTCGACGACTCCAGTTGGCGCACCGGCGGCCGACCGCCTCCCCGGTGCCGGCCCGGCGTCGTCAATGTGTAGCCGACCGGACCCGGGGGGTAAAGGCGCTCTCGGAGCACCTGCCCATCGGGAACGGTGCCGTTCGGATCGTCGTGCTGCCCCGGTCTCCACAGACCGTCCCCAAGCGGGCCGGCCGTCGGGTCGACCCGTTCCAGCACGTCGTCACGGGTGTTCCCCAGGTTTCCACAACCTGTCCCCAAGCGGTGCTGGAAAACGCGCTGCGTATCGGGCACAATACGTAGCGCGACGTCCCGAGGAGGCCGTTGGGGCCCGGCGTGCCGGTTCTCTACTCTGCAGCCCCTCGGGACGATTCGCGCCGGGGCCGACCGGCGTGGCGTACCACCCCGGGCGTGCGCGACAGGCGTGGCAGCGGCGCTTGCATCACCACCCCGTCCACCTCGACGAAGGTTCCCCGCGCCCGCACGTGCGGGTCGGCCATGAGCTCGGGTACCCCCAGCACCGGGGCGACCGCGGCCTCGGCGGCGTCGAAGGCCTCCAGGACCTCCGCTCGGGACCGCGCCGCGACCCAGGCCGCCATCCGCTCATCGAGCTCCCGACGATGCTCGGCCCGGTCGGCGAAGGTCGCGAAGCGTGGGTCGTCGGCCACGCCCAGCAGCTCCAGCACTCGCCGCGCCACCCCTTCGGAGGAGGTCGAGACCGCCACCCAGGTCCCGTCGGCGCAGCGGTAGGTGCCCCTCGGCACCGTGTAGGGGATGCCTGAGCCGAGTCGGGGCTGGATGTACCCCAGGTGCGCCCAGGCCGACGGCAGTGCACCGAGCATGTGCACCATCGTGTCCAGGAGACTGAGGTCGATCACCTGTCCCTCACCGGTGCGGTCGCGGTGGCGCAGGGCCACGAGCACCGCGAAGGCTCCGGCCAGCGCCGCGATCTCGTCGGTGAGGGCCACCGGGGGCAGCAGCGGGGGCCCATCCGGTGCCCCGTTGAGCGCCGCGAACCCGCCCATGGCCTCCGCAAGGGTCGCGAAACCGGGACGGCCGGCGTAGGGGCCGTCCTGGCCGAAGCCCGACACCCGCAGCACCACCAGGCCCGGGTTGCGCTCGGCCAGCGCCGCCGGTGGGAACCCGAGGCGTTCCAACCTCCCCGGACGGAGGTTCTCGACGAGGACGTCGGCACCGTCGAGCAGCTCCCACAATGCGCTCCGGCCCTCCTCCGTGCGCAGGTCGAGGGTGACGCTGCGCTTGTTGCGCCCGAGGATCTTCCAGAAGAAGCTCTCCCCGTCCCGGGGATCGATCCAACCGAGGCGGTGGGCCGGATCCCCGGCCGGCGGCTCGACCTTCGTGACGTCGGCGCCGAAGTCGGCGAGGTGGCGGGCGGCGCCCGGGGCGGCCAACAATGTGGCCACCTCCACCACCCGGATCCCCTCGAGGGCCTGCATCGTCGGCAGCGTATTGTCCCGGTGATGCGGGTCATCGAGGCGACGGCCCTGGAGTCCCCGGCCCGGGTCCGGGGACCCGAGCGGGGCACGTGGCGGATCGGGGTCGTCCAGCACTGCTGGCACCCCGACCCCGACGAGCACCGCCGGGCGCTCACCGCCGCGGTGCGGGCCGCGGCCGGGGCCGGGGCCCGGCTGGTGTGCCTCCCCGAGCTCACCCTGAGCCGCTACTTCGCCATCACCGAGCCCGGCGGCGAACCCGACCCGGTCCCCGAGCCCTTGCCGGGCGGTCCCACCCACGCCTTCGCCGCCGCGTGCGCCGCCGAGACCGGGGTCCCGGTGGTGGCCTCGCTGTACGAGTCCGATCCACAGGGCGGCCGGGGCTTCAACACTGCGATCTGCGTGGCCCCGGACGGCACGCTGCGGGGCCGGACCCGCAAGCTCCACTTGCCGGTCACGGCCGGCTACCACGAGGACCGCTGGTTCCGGCCCGCGGACGGGCCCGGGCTCCCGGTGCACCTCGACGGGGTGTCGGTGGGACTGCCCACCTGCTGGGACCAGTGGTTCTGCGAACTGGCCCGTCACTACGCGCTGAGCGGCGCCGACGTCCTCGTGTACCCCACCGCGATCGGCTCCGAGCCGGAACACCCCGACTTCGACACTCGGCCGCTGTGGCAGCTGGTCATGCGGGCACACGCGGTGACCAACGGCCTGTTCGTGGTGGCGGCCAACCGGGTGGGGACCGAGACGTGCGGGGACCGCTCGATCACCTTCTACGGCTCGTCGTTCGTCTGCGACCCCTACGGGCGCCTCCTCGTGGAGGCCCCCCGGGACATCCCGGCGGTGCTGGTCGCCGACTGCGACCTCGACCAGCGCCGCGACTGGCTGGAGCTGTTCCCGCTGCTCACCACCCGCCGTCCCGACGCCTACGGACGCCTCACCGAACCCTGATCCCGCCTGCACCCGGCCGGGAGCGCGGGCGGGGCATCACCACGTCTCGGTGAAGCAGCGCTGGTCCAGCGGACCGAGGGCATAGTCCCGGTAGAGCCCGGCGAACATGTGCCGCGTGCGCTCGGTCCACTCGAGGGCGTCCAGGGTGGAGGCCCGGCGCACGACCTGCGTGAAGCCCCCCTCGTAGATCCGGTACTCGGCCCACACCCCGGGGTAGTCCTTCGTGCAACCGACCTCGACGAAAGGCACGTGGCGTGCGGCGGCGAAACGACGGACGCGGTTGCGGTGGGTGTGGCCTGCGAAGTACCCGACGATGTTGTCGTGCTCGGACACCACCGCGGCCAACGCCTCGCTGTCGTCGGGGTTGATCCCGAAGTAGGTCTCGGGTCGCCGGTGGGCGCCGAGCTTCCAGACGTGGTGGTGCCCGAAGGCCAGGATCGGTCCGCTGCGCTCCCGGGCCAGGTCGGCCAACCAGGCGCGTTGGTCCCGGTCGAGGCGTCCCCGGTCGGTGCCGGGCCGCACCGTGTCGAGCACCGCCAGCGTCACCCCACCCACGTCCACGGCGAACGGCGCGTCGTTCCGGGCCAGGTCGGGGTCGATCATGGCGTCGTGGTTCCCCCGGACGTGCCGGAGGCGATCACCCAACCGCCCGTAGGCCGCGCAGAACGCCGCGTACTCCTCCTCGGTGCCAAGGTTGGTGAGATCGCCTTTCACCACCACCGCGTCGGGTCCCAGCGCGGCGATCTCATCGATCACCGCGGCGTTCATCGTCTCGGGATAAGGAGGCTCACCGGGGCCGGACCGCAGCACCGGGCCCAGCTGTTCCTCGGCGACACCCCCGATCCGCCCGCACTCCACCTCACCGAAGTGCACGTCGTTGACCGTGGCCACCGTGGCCAGGAGCCGCCCCGAGGGACGGGCCAGCGTCCGCACCCGCTCCGGGAGGTACCGATCGGCGGCCACCCCTTCCAGGGTCACCGTCACCTCGGTGTCCGGCGGCAGGCCGTCGACGCGCACCACGTGGTGCGGGCCCCTCGTGCGCACCTCCCGGTCACCGACGCGACTCACGAGCTCCTCGCCCGGGGGACCGAACGCATGGACGACCACTTCGTCGACCCCCACCGTCGTGACCTCGGCGTGCGACACGCTCACCGGGGTCCTCCGGGTCCGGCGGTGGCGACCACCGGCCGCGCTAGGTCCGGGGGCGGCCCGGCAGCCGCCCCGCCCACCGCCAGTCGATGCGGCGCGACCAGGTTCGTCTCGCCGCCAGCCGACCGGAGCGCAGCCATTCCGACGACCGGTTGCGGGCGGGACCGGCGGTGACCGCCGCGGTGCGACGGGCGCGCAGCACCAGCACCACCGCCGTCGCCGCCGCCACCGCTTCGGGCGACATGCCCGGTCCCGGCACCCCGCGGCGCCCGGCCGGCGCCCCCGTGGCGGCTCGGCCCGTCACAGCGGGATGTTCCCGTGCTTTCGGGCCACGTGCCGCTCGCGCTTGGTCCGCAACATCCGCAGCGAGCGCACCAGCACCAGGCGGGTGTCGCGGGGGTCGATGACGTCGTCCACGTATCCCCGCTCGGCGGCCACGTAGGGGTTGGCGAAGCGTTCCGTGTACTCCTCGATCAGCTCGGCGCGACGGGTGAGCGGGTCGGTCGCGGCCTCGAGCTCCTTGCGGAACACGACGTTCACCGCACCGTCCGGACCCATCACCGCCACCTCCGCCGACGGCCAGGCGAAGGCGAGGTCCGCGCCGATCGACTTGGAGTTCATCACGACGAACGCGCCACCGTAGGCCTTGCGGGTGACGATCTGGACCCGGGGGACCGTCGACTCGCAGTATGCATACAGGAGCTTGGCGCCGTGGCGGATGATCCCGCCGTACTCCTGGTTCGTCCCGGGCAGGAACCCCGGGACGTCCACGAAGGTGACGAGCGGGACGTTGAACGCGTCGCAGGTGCGCACGAAGCGGGCCGCCTTCTCGGAGGCGTCGATGTCGAGGCAGCCGGCCAGGACCATCGGCTGGTTGCCGACGACGCCCACCGCGTGCCCATCGATGCGGGCGAACCCGCACACGATGTTCATCGCGAAGTGCGGCTGCACCTCGAAGAACTCTCCGTCGTCGACGACGGCCTCGATCACCGCCTTCATGTCGTAGGGCTTGTTGGGGGCGTCGGGGATGAGGCCGAGGATCTCCTCACAGCGCCGCTCGGGGTCGTCGGTGGGGTCGAACACCGGCGGATCCTCGAGGTTGTTGGCGGGCAGGAACGACAGGAGATAGCGCACCCCGGCGAGGCAGGACTCCTCGTCGTCGTACACGAACGTCGCCACCCCGGAACGGGTGGCGTGCGTCATCGCCCCGCCGAGCTGCTCCTGGGTGACCTCCTCACCGGTGACCGTCTTCACCACGTCGGGACCGGTGATGAACATGTGCGAGGTGCCCTTCACCATGAAGATGAAGTCGGTCATGGCGGGTGAGTACACCGCCCCCCCGGCGCACGGACCGAGGATCACGCTGATCTGAGGGATCACCCCTGAGCCCTGCACGTTGCGGTAGAAGATCCCCCCGTAGCCGGCCAGGGAGACCACACCTTCTTGGATCCGGGCGCCCGCCCCGTCGTTGAGGCCGATGAACGGGGCGCCGACGGACAAGGCGAGGTCCATCACCTTGTGGATCTTCTCGGCGAAGACCTCGCCGAGCGCGCCGCCGAAGATCGTGAAGTCTTGCGCGAAGACGAACACCTTACGGCCGTCGATCGTGCCCCAGCCGGTGACGACCCCGTCGGTGAGCGGGCGGTTCCGCTCGATCCCGAAGCCGTGCGCCCGGTGGCGGGCGAGCATGTCGAGTTCCACGAACGACCCGGGGTCGAGCAGCAGTTCCAGACGCTCCCGGGCGGTGAGCTTGCCCCGTTCGTGCTGACGGGCGACGGCCGCCTCGCTGCCGGCGTGCCGCGCCTCCTCCCGCAGCTCCCGGAGGCGGGCCAGGCGCTCCTCGATGGGGTGCGACACGGGGGTCGGGGCACCCGCGCCCGCCGCGACGCCGGTGGTCTCGTCCTCCGCGATCGCCATGGCGCAGCAGGCTAGCGGCAGACCCACGGGGACCGACCCGCCGGGACCCCTTCAGCGGACCGGCGAGGCGAGCATGCCCACCCCGCCACCGAAGCTCACCACGACCCCCCGGCCGACGACGTCCCGGCCGTTGTGCCCGCGGCCCAGACCGGCGTCTATGGCGTTGAGCACGTCCGGCCAGCGCAGGATCATCGATCCGGTGCTCGTCCAGCGCGTCGACCGGGCCCGGCGACGGCGTCCGGTCGAGTGCGTCGCGGCGAGACCGGTGGTGGGGCGCGACCCGGGGCCGCCGGGGCGACCACCCCGGCGGCCCCGTTCGCGGCACCGGTCAGGAGGTGACTTCGA
>CALEDW010000307.1 GCA_937949585.1 uncultured Acidimicrobiia bacterium | reverse complement strand
CGGGCCGCGGCGGTCCGCCGCCGTTCGGGCGGGGCCGGGGACCCGGTGGTCCCCAGCAGCGCCCGCGTCGCAAGAAGCGGCGGCGCCGTTCGCCCGAGGAGCTCGGGCCCGCCGAGGCGCCCACGCTCACCCCTCGCGAGGCGCCCGTCCCCGAGGGCGAGATCGTCGTGCCCCGCGGCATCACGATCCAAGAGCTGGCACCGAAGCTGAACCGCACCAGCGCGGACCTGGTGCGCATCCTCTTCGAGGCCGGCGAGATCGTGACGTCCACCCAGTCGCTGGCCGACGAGATGGTGGAGCTCATCGCCGACCACCTCGGGGCCGAGGTGCTGCTCGTCGAGCCGGGCCAGGAGGAGGAGCTCGAGCTGCAGGCCTTGCTCGGCGACGACGGCGACGAGGACGAGGCGTTGCTCGAGCCCCGGCCGCCGGTGGTCACGGTCATGGGGCACGTCGACCACGGCAAGACCACGCTGCTCGACGCCATCCGCCACACGAACGTCGTGGCGGGGGAGGCCGGGGGCATCACCCAGCACATCGGCGCGTACCAGGTGACCGCCCCGAGCGGCCGGGTGGTCACGTTCATCGACACCCCCGGCCACGAGGCGTTCACGGCGATGCGGGCCCGGGGCGCGCAGGCCACCGACATCGCGGTGCTGGTCGTCGCCGCCGACGACGGGGTCATGCCCCAGACCGTGGAGGCCATCAGCCACGCCCGGGCCGCCGAGGTCCCGATCGTGGTGGCGATCACCAAGGTCGACCGGGAGGACGCCGACCCCGATCGGGTGCGCCAGCAGCTGGTGGAGCAGGGCTTGGTGCCCGAGGGCTGGGGTGGGGACACGCTGGTCAATGAGGTGGCGGCCACCCAGGGGGTGGGGATCGAGGAGCTGCTCGAATCGATCCTGCTCGTCGCCGACGCCGAACTCGGCGACGAGCTGCGGGCCAACCCCAAGGCGCCGGCCCGGGCGTTCGTGCTGGAGGCTCACCTCGAGGCCGGCCGGGGTCCCGTGGCGACCGTGCTCGTCACCCGGGGCACGCTGCGGGTCGGAGAGCCGGTGGTCGCCGGCAGCGGGTGGGGACGGGTGCGCGCCCTGTTCGACGACCACGGCCGCGCCGTCGGCGAGGCCGGGCCCTCGGTGCCGGTGGAGGTGGTGGGGCTCAGCGACGTGCCGCTCGCCGGCGACGAGCTGCGGGTCGCCCCCGACGAGAAGGTGGCCCGCACCGTGGCCGAGGCCCGGGCCCGGCGGCGCCGGCGGGCCAGCCTCGCCCACCCGATGACCCTCGCCGGCGGGGCCCGCCTCGAGGACATCTTCGCCATGGTGCAACGGGGTGAGGTCGCCACCCTCAACCTCGTGCTCAAGGCCGACGTGCAGGGGTCGCTGGAGGCGCTCACCGACGCGCTGCGCAAGCTCGACCAGGACCACGACGAGGTGCGGCTCTCCTTCGTGCACCGGGGTGTGGGGGGTATCACCGAGTCCGACGTCAACCTCGCCGCGGTGGCCAACGCCACGGTGATCGGTTTCAACGTCCGCCCCGATCGCAAGGCCCGAGAGCTCGCCGAGACCCAAGGCGTGGAGCTGCGTCTCTACGAGGTGATCTACCAGGTGCTCGACGACGTGAACGCCGCCCTCATCGGCATGCTGAAGCCCACCTACGAGGAGGTCGTCACCGGTGAGGCCGAGGTCCGGGAGGTGTTCGGCATCCCCCGGGTCGGCAAGGTGGCCGGGTGCTACGTCCGCAGCGGCGTCATCACCCGCGGGTCCAAGGTGCGCTTCCTGCGGGACGGGGCGGTCATCTGGAAGGGGACGATCGCATCGCTGCGGCGGTTCAAGGAGGACGTGCGCGAGGTGCGGGAAGGTTTCGAGTGCGGTGTCGGGCTCGAGAACTTCCAGGACCTGAAGCCGGGCGACGTGATCGAGACCTACGAGGAGCGGGAGGTCGCCCGAACCTGAGGTGCCCGGGTGGGGCGCGACAATTGCCGCGTGCACGCCGCCGCCGTCCGCTACGAGCTGCGGATCCCGGCCTGCCGGTCGCTCAAGGCGAAGCGGGCCGCGCTGCGACCCCTCGTCGAGGTCCTCCGCCACCGGTACCGGGTGTCGGTCGCCGAGGTCGATCACCACGACGCCCACCAGCGGGCGGCCATCGGGGTGGCGGTCGTGTCGGCCAGTCACCGCCACCTGCGTGACGTGCTGGAACGGCTCTCCGCGGTGGTCGACGCCGCAGCCGACCTCGAGCTCCTCGAGGCCCACACCACCTGGTTGGACGAGCCGTGACCGCCTCCCGTCACCCCACGCCCCGCCGTGACCGCCTCGGGGAGAGCCTGCGGGCGGTGGTGGCCACTACCTTGGCGCGCCTGGCCGACCCTCGACTCGCCGTGATCACGGTGACCGGCGTCGACGTCAGCCCCGACCTCGCCGTGGCCCGGGTCTACTATTCGGTGCTCGGCACGCCGGACGACGCCGTTCGGGCCGCGGCGGGGCTCCGGGCCGCCCACCCCCGCCTGCGCGGCGCGATCGGCGAGCACGTTCGGATGAGGCGGGTGCCGAGGTTGGAGTTCGTCCCCGACCCGGCCGTCGAGGCCGGCCGCCGGGTGGAGGCCGTCCTGCGCCGGCTGCGGTCCGGGCCGACAGGTCGGGCCGAGGGTGGCCGCGATCAGGATGGCCGAGGTGAGGATGGCCGAGGTGCGGATGGCCGGGATGAGGCGTCGAGGGATCGGCGGCGGCGCGAGGATGGCCCATGAGGCGTCGTGAGGACACCGCACGCCGCCCCGGCGGCCGACCACAGCTCGACGACGTGCCGCAGGCGCTCAAAGCAGCCGCCGAGGCCATCGAGGGCGCCGAGCTCGTCGCGCTGGCCTGCCACGTGAACCCCGACGGCGACGCGCTCGGATCGATGCTCGCCCTGCACCACGCGCTGCGGGCGTCCGGGCGGGCGAGCGTGGCCTCGTTCCCGTCGCCGTTCGTGGTGGGGCCGCACTACCGTGACCTCCCCGGCCTCGACCTGCTCGTGCCGCCCGATCGGTTCCCGCAGACCCCGGAGGTGATGGTCACCTTCGACTGCGGGTCCGCCGCCCGCCTCGGGGAGCTCGAGGCGGCGGCACGGCGGGCCGGCGAGCTGATCGTGGTCGACCACCACGTCTCGAACGAGCGGTTCGGGACCGTCAACGTCGTCGACCCCGACGCGGCCGCCAGCGCGGTGCTCGCCCGGCACCTCATCGCACAGCTCGGGCTGGCGCTCACCGACGCCACCGCGACCTGTCTCTACGTGGGCCTGGTCTGCGACACCGGCCGGTTTCAGTACCCGTCCACCACGCCCGCGGTGTTCAACCTCGCCGCCGAGCTCGTCGAGTTCGACGTGCCGGTGGCCCGGCTCGGCCGGGCCCTGTTCGAGGAGCACCGGTTCGCCTACCTGCAGCTGCTCGCCGAGGCCCTGGCGCGGGCGGAGCTCGTCCCCGAGCAGTCGTTCGTGTGGACCGCGGTCACCCAGGAGATGCTCGAGCGGCACGGCGTCACGATCGAGGAGGTGGAGGGCCTCATCGACGTGGTGCGGCGCACCGCGGAGGCCGACGTGGCCTGCGTGGTGCGCGAGGAGGCCGACGGGGTGCTCAAGGTGAGTCTCCGGTCGGTGGGGGCCACCGACGTGCAGCGGATCGCGGTGGCCCACGGCGGGGGCGGCCACCGGTTCGCGGCCGGCTTCACCTCGCGGGCCGACCTCGCCGCCACCGTCGCCGCCGTGCGCGCCGCGCTCTGACGGCCGGTAGCGTGCCGGGAGCGTGGACGGCTGCGTGATCGTCGACAAGCCCGCCGGGCCCACGTCCCACGACGTCGTGGCCCGGCTGCGCCGCGCCTACCGGCAGCGCCGGGTCGGTCACGCCGGCACGCTCGACCCGCCGGCCACCGGCGTCCTCGTGTGCGGGCTGGGCCGGGCCGCCCGGCTGCTGCTCTTCGTGCAGGCCGGCGCGAAGGTCTACCGGGCCGAGGTCGTCTTCGGGGTGGCCACCGA
>CALEDW010000306.1 GCA_937949585.1 uncultured Acidimicrobiia bacterium | reverse complement strand
CCCGTGGATCAGAGGCCGAAGCCCATCGGCGGTACCCCCGAGCCGTGCGGGGCCGGTGCGAACAGCTCCGCCTTGCGCTCCGCCAGCTCCTCGGGGGTCCAGGTCCGCCCGCCGGCGTCGAAGTCGTGGATCATCCGCCAGCCCTCCATGAGGTAGACGTGCGATCCCCACACCACGAACACCTGGCCGCTCACATCTGCGGCGGCGTCGGAGGCGAGGAACCCGACGACGGGTGCGATGTTGTCGGGGTTCCAGGCGTCGAACTCGCCCTCCTTGGCCGCCATGAACGCCTCGGCGCCGCCGACTGTGGCCGTGAGCCGGGTGCGGGCCCGGGGTGCGATGGCGTTCACCGTCACCCCGTAGCGGGCCAGCTCCCGGGCCAGCACGAGGGTCATCCCCACGATCCCCGCCTTCGCCGCCGCGTAGTTCGACTGGCCCGCGTTGCCGAACAGGCCGGACTCGCTGGCGGTGTTGACGATGCGGCCGCCGGGGGCGTCGCCGCCGCGGGCCTTGGCCTGCTCCCGCCAGTACGCGGCCGCGAAGCGCGACGGTGCGAAGTGGCCCTTCAGGTGCACCCGGATCACGGCGTCCCAATCGGCCTCGGTCATGTTGAAGCTCATCGCGTCGCGCAGGATCCCGGCGTTGTTCACCAGCACGTCGAGACGGCCGAAGGTGTCGACGGCTTGGCGGACGAGCCGCTCGGCGCCTTCCCAGGAGGCGACGTCATCGTGGTTGGCCACCGCCGTGCCCCCTGCGGCGCGGATCTCGTCGGCCACCGCCTCGGCAGCCGAGGCATCCGCGCCCTCGCCGCGGGACTCGGCACCGAGGTCGTTCACCACCACCGCAGCGCCCCGCGACGCCAGCAGCAGCGCCTCGGCGCGCCCGATCCCGCGACCGCCGCCGGTGACGATCGCGACCTTTCCGTCCAGCAGTGTGTCGGTCATGGCCGGCGAATCTAGCCAAGTCCCCGACCCGGGCGATTCGGGCCCCGCGCCCGGCGCTCTGCCAACCTGTGGGGCGGATGCGCGTCACGTTCCTCGGCCACGCCGGGCTGTTCCTCGAGACCGCCGGCGGGACCATCCTCTGCGACCCGTGGTTCACCCCTGCCTACTTCGGGTCGTGGTTCCCGTTTCCCCGGAACGACCGCCTCGATGCGCGCCGCTTCGCCCGTCCCGACTACCTGTACGTCTCGCACCTGCACCACGACCACTTCGACCCGCGCTGGCTCGCCGCCCACGTCGACCGGGACGCCACGGTGCTGCTCCCGGCGTTCGAGCTCGAACTGCTGGAGCGGGCGCTGCGCGACCTGGGGTTCCACCGGTTCGTCCACACCCGTGACGGCGAGCCGGTCCGCCTCGACGGCGGGCTGGAGGTGACCGTGTTCGCCATGACCGCCCCCGCCGACGGCCCGATCGGCGACTCGGCGCTCGTGGTGGCGGATCGCACCGCCCGGTTCCTCAACCAGAACGACGCCCGGCCCCGCGACCTGGAGGCCATCCGGTCGCTCGGACCGTTCGACGCGCACCTCACGCAGTTCTCCGGGGCGATCTGGTACCCGATGGTCTACGACCTGCCCGACGCCGAGCGCCGGGCGCTGGGGGCCCGCAAGCGCCGCGACCAGATGGACCGGGCCCGCGCCTACCTCGAGGCGATCGGCGCGCCGGTGGCGTTCCCGGCCGCCGGGCCGCCGTGCTTCCTCGACGACGACCTGTTTGCGCTCAACGACCTCGGTGACGACCCGTCGAACATCTTCCCCACCCAGCCCCGCTTCCTCGCCGACCTCGCCGAGCACGGCCACGAGGGCGGGCAGTTGCTGGTGCCCGGGTCGGTGGCCGACCTGGAGGACGGGCGGGTGCGGGTCGCCCACCCCGACGGCGACGCCCACCCCGAGGCGATTTTCTCCGACGTGGCCGCCCACCTCGCGGCGTACCAGGCCGACTGGGCGGAGTGGCTGGCCGCCGAGCGGTCCGGTTGGCCCACCGAGCGCATCGACCTGGTGGCGGAGCTGGCCGAGTGGTGGGAGCCGATCCTGGAGGTCGCGCCGCTGACCCGGGCCCGGATCGGCGCGCCGGTACTGCTGCGCTGCCGCGACCCGCACGGCGAGGCGGCCGGCGACCTCGACGTGGTACTCGACGTCCCGGCCGGGCGGGTCCGGGCCCGACGCAACGACGAGGCGGTGGCGTCGTTCCCGTTCCGCTTCGCGGTCGACCGCCGTCTCGTCACCTCCTTGGTGCGGCGCCGGGTGGAGGACTGGGTGAACGAGCTGTTCCTGTCGTGCCGGTTCCGGGCCCATCGCGACGGGCCGTACAACGAGGCGCTCTACACGTTCTTCAAGTGCCTGTCGCCGGAGCGGATGGCGTACTGCGAGGGCTACTACGCGGCGGTCGACCGGGCGTCCGGCGCGGCCGAGGAGCCGATGTGGCGTTGCGGCGACTGGCTCGTCCAGCGCCGCTGCCCGCACCTGCGCGCCGACCTCTCCCGCTTCGGGGTGGTGGACGGCGCGACGCTGGAGTGCCAGGTCCACCACTGGCGCTTCGACCTCGCCACCGGTCGTTGCCTCACCAGCGGCGATCCCGCGCACCGCATCCGAGCCGAGCGGGTGGGCGAGTGAGGGACGCCCGGTGATCGTCGACCTGCACGCCCACACCAGCCTGCGCTCCAACTGCTCGCAGGCGAGCCTCGAGCAGCTCGTCGCCGACGCCCGGGCGGCCGGCCTGGACGCGCTGTGCATCACCGAGCACGACGTGCGCTGGAGCGACGAGGAGCTCGCCGACGCCTCTCGCACCCTGGGGTTCCCGCTCATCGGCGGGGTCGAGCTCACCACCGACATCGGACACGTCCTCGTGTTCGGCCCGCTCCGCCGCCCTCTCTGGGCCGGCTACACCTTTGCCCGCCTCGTGGAGGAGGTGGAGCGCACCGGGACCGCGCTCGTGCTGCCCCACCCGCTGCGCCGCCACGCCGGCGAACGGGCGATCAAGGGGGGTCGCAGCGCACCCGAGCCGGCCGAGGTGGCGGCCTGGCCGCAGTGGCAGGCGGTGCACGCGATCGAGGTGGCGAGCACCCAGACCAGCCCGCTCGAGCAGCGCCTCGTCGCCGAGACCCTGCGCCTGGCGCCCCGGCCCACCGTCGGGGCCTCCGACGCGCATGCCCCGGGCCGGGTCGGTGCCTACGTAACCGTCGTGGAGGCCACCGTGCGCGACGCCGGGGGCCTCGCCGAGGCGATCCGGGCCGGCCACGTGCGGGCGGCGCCGACCTGACGCCGTCGTCAGGTCGGATCCGGTACGATCCCGCCGCCGTCAGGAGGGAGCCATGCCCGACGCCGTGATTGTCTCCGCCGTCCGTACCGCCATCGGCACCGCCCGCAAGGGCACCCTGGCCGCCACCCCGGCGAGCGACCTGGCCCGCTGGGCCGTCGAGGCCGCGATCGACCGGTCGGGCGTGCCGGCCAGGGAGATCGACGATTTGCAGGTGGGCGAGTCGCTGCAGGGCGGCGGCGACATCGCCCGCTACGTGGCCGTAGAGCTCGGGCTCACCAACGTGGCGGGCGTGGCGCTCAACCGGCACTGCGCCTCGGGGATGGCCTCCGTCCAGGGTGCGGCGGCGTCGATCCGGGCCGGGATGGACCGGGTGGTGGTGGCCGGCGGCACCGAGTCGATCTCCACCGCCCCCATGCCCACCAGGCAGCCGCCGGGCGCAACCGAGCCGGTGCCGTGGATGCCGCCCAGCCACCCCGAGACCCCCGACGCCCCCGCGTTCGACATGTCGATCACCGTGGGCTGGAACGCCGCGGTGCGGGGCGGGGTGAGCCGTACCGAGATGGACGAGTGGGCCTACCGCTCACACCGCCGGGCCGTCGCCGCGATAGACGAAGGGCGCTTCGCCGACGAGATCGTCCCGATCGAGGTGACCCGGCCCGACGGGGCGACGGTGGTGTTCGAGGTCGACGAGCACCCCCGGCGGGACACCTCCCTCGAGAAGCTCGCGGCGCTGCCACCGCTGCATCCCGAGATCGAGGGCTTCAGCATCACCGCCGGGAACGCCTCGGGGCTCAACGACGGCGCGGCGGCGATGGTGCTCATGGCCGGCGACGCCGCCGCCACGCACGGCCTCGAGCCGCTGGCCGTGGTGCGGGCCTGGGCGTCGGTGGGGGTGCCGCCGGCCGAGACCGGGTTCGGACCGGTGCACGCCATCCCCAAAGCCCTGGCCCGGGCCGGCCTCGATCTCGCCGACGTGGCCCTGTTCGAGATCAACGAGGCGTTCGCCTCGATGTGCGTGGCCACCACCCGCATGCTGGGCATCTCCCCCGAGCGGGTGAACGTGAACGGCAGCGGTTGCTCGCTCGGCCACCCGGTCGCCTGCACCGGCAGCCGGATGATCGTCACCCTCATCCACGAGCTGCGCCGCCGGGGCGGGGGGATCGGCGTGGCCTCCATGTGTGCCGGCGGGGGCATGGGCTCGGCGACCGTGCTCGAGGTCGCCGGGTGAGCGATGACGACCTGACCCTCGCCCTCGAGCTTGCCGCCGCCGCCGACGAGGTGACCCTGCGGCGGTTCCGGGCCCACGACCTGGCCGTCGAGCGCAAGCCCGACCTCACCCACGTCACCGAGGCCGACCGGGCCGCCGAGGCCCTGCTGCGCGACCGGCTCGCCGCGGCCCGGCCCGCCGACGCGGTGTGCGGCGAGGAGTTCGGCGACACCGGCCCGGCCCGGCGCCGTTGGATCATCGACCCGATCGACGGGACCGCCAACTACGTGCGGGGCGTGCCGGTGTGGGCGACGCTGGTGGCCCTCGAAGAAGACGGCGAGGTGAGCGTCGGGGTGGTGTCCGCCCCGGCGCTCGGGCACACCTGGTGGGCGGCCCGGGGGCGGGGCGCGTTCTGCGACGGTCGGCGCATCCGCACCTCGGCGGTCACCGACCTCGCCGACGCGCACCTCGGCTACGCGGAGCTCGGCGCCTGGGGACGCCGGCCCGGCGGGGTCGACGGGCTGTTGCGCCTGGCGGGCCGTTGCTGGCGCTCCCGGGGCTTCGGGGACTTCTGGCAGCACATGCTCGTGGCCGAAGGGGCGCTCGACGTGGCCCTCGAGCCGATGATCGCGGTGTGGGACGTCGCCGCGGTGGCCGTGGTGGTCACCGAGGCCGGCGGGCGGTTCACCGACCTGGCCGGCGAGGCCCGGCTCGACGGCGGCGACGCCATCTCCAGCAACGGGCACCTGCACCAGGCCGTCCTCGAGATCGTGGGGCGCCGGTGAGCGAGCTCACCGTCGGGATCGACATCGGCACGTCCTCGGTGAAGGCCGTCGCCGCCGATCCCGACGGGCGGGTCGCAGCCCGGGCCCGGGTGCCGATCCCGTTCCGGGTGCCCACCGCCACCCGCTTCGAGCACGATGCGGCGACCTGGCGCAGCGGCCCGCTCGCCGCGCTCGAGGCGCTCGGGCTCGACGAAGCGCCGCTGGCGGTGAGCGTCGCGGCGATGGTCCCCTCCCTCGCCGCGGTGCGCGGCGCCGAGGCGTGCACGCCCGGGCTGCTCTACGGCGATGAGCGGGGCCGCGACCACGACGCGCCACCCGGCACCGGCGAGGCCGGTGAGGCGCTGCGGTTCCTGCGCTGGTGCGCCCGGGCCTGCCCGGATGCCACCGGATTCTGGCCTGCCCAAGCCGCCGCCAACCACGCCCTCGGCGGCGAGGCGGTGCTCGACACCACGGCGGCGGCGGTGTTCCACCCGCTGTTCGACTGGACCGGCTGGGACCCCGGCGTCGCCGCCGAGCTCGGCGTCGACCCCGCCGGACTGCCTCGGCTGGTACCGACGCTGTGGGAGGCGGGGCGGGTCGGCGGTCCCGACGGCCCGGCGCTGGGTCCCGGCTGCGTCGACGCGCTGTGCGAGCAGATCGTCGCCGGCGCCGACGAGCCCGGTGACGTGCTCGTGATCCTCGGCACCACGCTCATCACCTACCTCGTGAGCGACAGGGACGACCCGGTGGAGGGATTGCTCACCCTCCCGCACACCACCCCGGGACGGTTCCTCGTCGGCGGGCCGTCCAACGCCGGCGGCTTGTTCTGCGACTGGGTTCGCCGCCTCGCCGGCCTTGCCCCCCCGGCCGGCGGGGGGGGCGACCCGACGGTCGAGCCGGACCCCGACCCGGCGGCGGTGCCGGTGTGGGCGCCCTACCCCCGGGGGGAGCGGGTCCCGTTCCACGACCCGCACCGCCGGGCGGAGCTGCGCGGCGCGAACCTCACCCACGGGCCCGCCCACCTGCTGCGTGCGGCCTGGGAGGCCTCGGCGTTCGCCGCCCGCCGCATCGTGGAGCGCGCCGCCGCCGTCCACGGTGTGGTGCCCCGGCGAGTGGTCGCCACCGGCGGGGGGGTGCGCGCCGGTGGGTGGCTCGCGGCGCTCGCCGACGCCACGGGGCAGGTGGTCGAGGCGGTCGCGGTGCCCGAGGGCGCTGCGCTCGGTGCCGCCTTCCTCGCCCGGGCTGCCGCCGGGCGTGAGGAGGCCATGGCCGACGCGCGTCGCTGGGCCCGCACCGGCACGGTGGTGGAGCCCGACGCCCGCTGGGCCGAGGGGATCGCCGACCGGTACCGGCGTTTCTGCGCCCTGTGATCCGGGCCTACACTGCGCCGAGCAAGACCTGACGCCGTCGTCACATCGTCGGGGAGGCCCGATGGCCCGCACCGACCCGATGGCCCGCACCGACCCCGACCCGGCCGACGACCCCTACGCTGCCTTCGACCCCATGGAGCAGTTCCAGGGAGTGGCCGGCGACCTGCGCGACCCCTACCCGGCGTTCTGGGAGAAGCGGGACCGCACCCCCGTGGAGCACACCGCCTGGGGCGCCTACGTGGTGTACCCCTACGAGCTCGTCTCCCAGGTGCTGCGCGACCACACCACGTTCTGCTCCGGCTCGATCCGGGAGCTCATGAGCGTCGTGATGGGGCCCTACCCACTCGTGGGGATGGACGAGCCGGAGCACCGCCGGCTGCGATCGCTGGTCGCCCAGGCGTTCCGGGCCAAGACCCTCGCCCACTGGGACGCCGAGCTGGTGCTGCCCGTCGTCGACGAGATGATCGACCGGTTCGCCCACCGCGGCCGGGCCGAGCTGGTGCGGGAGTTCACCTACCGCTACCCGGTCCAGGTGATCGCCGAGATCCTCGGGCTGCCCCGCTCCGACCACCCGTTCTTCCATCCCCGGGCGCTGGCCGTCACCAACGTCGCGGCCCGGCCCGAGGAGGGAATTGCCGCCAGCCGTGAGTTGCGCGACTACTTCGCCGGAATCGTCGCCGAGCGCCGCCGCCGGCCCGGCGCCGACCTCATCTCCGAGCTCACCCAGGCCACCCTCGCCGGAGAACGCCTCGGCGACGAGGAGATCTTCTCGTTCCTGCGGCTGCTGTTGCCGGCCGGGGCCGAGACCACCTACCGGGCCACCGGCAACTTCCTCTACGGGCTGCTCACCCACCCCGACCAGCTCGCGGCGCTGCGGGCCGACCGGTCGCTCATGCCCCAGGCGGTGGAAGAGGCGATCCGTTGGGAGACCCCGCTGCTCATCACCTCCCGGCAGGCCACCCGCGACGTCACCCTCGCCGGGGTCGAGATCCCCGCCGGTGCCGACGTGGTCCCGAACCTCGGATCCGCCAACCACGACCCGACCCGCTGGGAGCGTCCCGACGAGTTCGACATCTTCCGGGAGCCCAGGCCGCACCTGGCCTTCGGCGCCGGGCCGCACATGTGCCTGGGCATGCACCTGGCCCGCATGGAGATGGCCACTGCGGTGGGACGCCTGCTCGACCGGTGCCCGAACCTGCGACCCGATCCCCGGCGTTGGGAGGCCGACGACCCCCACATCCACGGCGAGCGGTTCCGCGCGCCGACCAGCCTCCCGGTCGTGTTCGACCCGGCCTGACGCGCCGCCGGCCCCGGCTCAGCCCGTTGCGACCCCGACGCCGAGCGGGTGGTCGGGCGGGGGCAGGGGGTGGCGGAACAGCTCGGCGGCGTTGGCGTGGGAGATCCGGCGGACCCACTCGTCGGGCAGGTGCCCGAAGGTCTCGTGGAACACCTGCTGGGAGTCGGGCCAGGTGCCGTCGGCGTGCGGGTAGTCGGTCTCGAACATCACCCGGTCGACCCCCACGGTCGGCAGCGTCACCAGCGTCGAGGGGTCGTCGAGGGTGCAGAACCAAAAGTTGCGGTGCAACAGCTCGGCCGGCCGCAGGTCGCCGAACACCCCGGCCGCGTACCCGGAGCGGTCCACCATGTTCTCGAGGCGATCGTGCAGCATCGCCACCCAGCCGATCCCACCCTCCGACAGGGCGATGCGCAGCTCGGGGAAGCGGGCCGGCCAGCCCGACCAGACCCACTCGGCGCAGGTCTGCAGCGACAGCTGCCCGAACAACGTCGCCGCGAGCTGTACCGCCGGCGAGCCGGGGGGCAGCTCCGTCACCCCCGACGAGCCGACGTGCAGGCACACCACGGTGCCGGTCTCGGTGCAGGCGCGCAGCACCGGCTCCCACCAGTCGTCGAAGATCGCCGGCAGACCGATCTTGTGGGGGCGTTCGGGCAGGCTCACGGCCACGAACCCTCGCTCGGCGTTGCGGCGGATCTCCGCCGCAGCGGCCTCGGGATCGGCGAGCCAGGTGATGCCCAGCGGCACGAACCGTTCCGGGTAGGGACCCCACCAGGCCTCGTGCACCCAGTCGTTCCACGCCTGGGTGACGGCCAGGCCCAGCTCGGGGTCGGAGCAGCGGGCGAACACCGAACCGCAGAATCCGGTGATCTGGCTTGGGAAGCAGACGGAGGCCCACACGCCGTTCAGGTCCATGTCGGCGACCCGGGCGTGGGGGTCGTAGCAGGCGGGGCGCATCTCGTCGAAGCGGGTCGGCTCGACCAGCCAGTCCTGCTTCGGCCGGCCGACGACCGCGTTCAGGCCCACCTGGAAGTGGATCGTCCCGTCGAACTCCCACACCTGGTGGCCCTCGACGGTCTCCACCACCCGGGGCGCCCGGTCCTGCAGGCGGCGGGGGAGGCGCCCCTCGAACATGTCGGGCGGCTCGACGAGGTGGTCGTCGACCGAGATGAGCGTGTGACGGACGGGACGCGGCTCGGGGTCGGGCAAGAGGCCGTGGCCCGGGGTGCGGGCCCAGCGCAGTTCCCAGGTCCGTGCGATGCGTGCCAGTGTAGGTCGGATGGGCATCCGGCACTCCGACCCCCGGGCGGGTGGGCGCCGGGAGCTAGCGTGCGGGCGTGGCACTGGAGATCCGCATCGACCGGGACACCTGCATGGGCTCGGGGAACTGCTCGTTCTGGGCGCCGCACACCTTCGACCTCGACGAGGACGGCGTTGCGGTGGTGATCGACCCGGCCGGCGACCCCGAGGACAAGATCATCCTCGCCGCCCAGGGCTGCCCCACCCAGGCGATCCGGGTGCTGCGGGACGGCGAGCCCGTCGCCTGAGCGGGTGGCCGAACGACCGCTCGAGCGAATCGCGCGCGCCACCCGGGCGCGCCTGCGCCGCCGCTTCGCCCGTCAGCCGATCGCGTTCGTGATCAGCGGTGGGGGCTCGCAGGGCTCGTTCGAGACCGGGGTGATCCGCTACCTCGTGGACGAGCTGCGCATCCGCCCGTCGATCCTGTGCGGCATCTCGGTGGGGGCGATCATCGCCGCGCACCTCGCGCAGGGCGACGACGAGGTCTCCGGTCGGCGGGCCGTCGACGAGCTCGAGGCGATCTGGAGGTCGTTGCGCGCCAACGAGGACATGTGGCTACCCGAACCGTGGCTGGAGAAGCTGCGGACCCAGGCCGCCTGGGCCGCGGAGCTGCGGGGTCGGGCCGCCGAGCACGGCACCGCCGGCTCCCAGGCCCGGGTGGTGCTGCGGATGCTGGGGGAGGTGGTCCGCAACCCGCCGCAGGCCGACGGCACCGTCGATGCGCTGCGCCAGGCGCTGCGGGCTCGTTCCCTGCTGTCCAACGAACCGGTCCGGCGGCTTGTCGAGGCCTGCATCGACCCCCACCGCGTCGCCACCTCGGGCATCACGCTGCGGATCGGCGCGGTGAGCCTCGAATCGGGTGAGCTGCATTACGTCACCGAGACCGGTGAGGTGCGCGACCGCACCGACCGGCCGATCGGGCGCCCGCCGGTGCCCCTGCGCGACGCGGTGCTGGCCTCCAGCGCGATCCCCGTGGTGTTCCCCCCCGTCGAGATGGGTGGCGAGCACTACGTGGACGGGGGCGTGCGGGAGATCCTGCCCCTCGAGCTCGCCTACCGCCACCTCGGCGCCGGGCACATGTTCGCCATCGTCGCCTCCGCTCCGGGGGTGGAGCCGGCGCCGGGGATCGGGGAGCGGGGCCTGCTCGACATCGCCCGGCGGGTCACCGCCGACATCGGCCCCGACGAGAACCTCCGCAAGGAGATCGACCCGCCCCGGGGCTGGGGCCGGCGGGTCACGCTCATCGCCCCCGAGCTCGACGTGCACGACGCGCTGACCATCGACCCGGCACTCATCGCCGCCTCGATCGACTACGGCTGGATGCGCGCCGCCGACGTGCTGCTCGGCCTCGGCCCCGACGAGCGGGCGCTGAGCCGGGCGATCGCCGAGTGCCGGGTGCGGCTCCGCCTCGCCGAGGGTCCGGTGCCCGGGTTCCTCGGCGAGACGCCGGCGAGTACCGAGGGTCGGGACGACGCGCGCCGGCGTGAGCGTGCGACGCTGGACGAGCTGGTGGCGGCACGGCGCGAGCTGGGAGCGCCGCTGCCGCCCGGGGAGTGTGCCCCACCCGAGACGTGACCGGCGGGGCGGGGCGCACGGCAGAGCGAGCGGAGGAATGGAGCGGATGCGCACCATCGGTACCACCGAGGAGCACCGGGCCCTGGCTGAGGCGGTGGCCGGGTGGCTCGAGCGGCACGCGGCGGGCGCCACCCGGGCGCGGCTCGACGCCGCAACCGACGAACGGCCGTCGTTCTGGGACGCCTTCGCGGCCCAGGGGTGGCTCGGCCTGCACCTGCCCGAGGCCGCCGGCGGTTCCGGGTTCGGCCTGGTCGAAGCGGCCGTCGTCGCCGAGCAGCTGGGCCGGGCCCTGGCCTGCGGCCCCGCAGTCCCGACGATGCTGGCAGCCGCGGTGTCGGCGGCGGGCACCGGGTCGGGGGTCGCGCTGTCCTGCGCCGGTCTCGCGGACGGGACCACGATCGGGACGGTCGCGCTCGCCGGGTGTCTCGACGCGACGGAGCTGCCCGACGGGTCGCTGCAGCTGTCGGGGCGGCTCCGCCCGGTGCTGGGCGCGCACCAGGCCACGCTCCTGGTGGCGCCGACCACCGCCGGATGGGTCGTGCTCGCCGGGTCCGCGTTCACCGCCCGGGAGCTGCCGTCGCTGGACCCCACCCGCCGGGTCGGTGAGGTCGAGGTCGGCGGGGCGGTGGTGCCGCCGACGGCCCGCCTCGGCCTCGACGACGAGCAGGTGCGGGACCTCGCCGCGGTGGTGTTCGGTGCCGAGCTCGTCGGCGTCGCCCAGTGGTGCACCGACGTCGCCGCCGAGCACGCCCGCACGAGGGTGCAGTTCGGTCGTCCGATCGGACAGTTCCAGGGCGTGAAGCACCGGGTCGCGAACATGCTGGGGCGCACCGAGCTGGCCCGGGCCGCGGTGTGGGACGCGGCCCGGGCCGTGGGGAGCGACGGGGCGGGGCCGGCCACCGCGGCCGCTGCCGCGGCGCTGGCGGTGGAGGCCGCGGTCGAATGCGCCAAGGATTGCATCCAGGTGCTCGGAGGGCTCGGGTTCACCTGGGAGCACGACGCCCACGTCGCACTCCGCCGCGCCCTGGTGGGACAGGCGCTCCTGGGGGCACCCGGGTCGTGGCGCCGCCGAGCCGCCCGCCTGGCCGCCGCCGGGATGCGCCGCAGCCTCGACCTCGACCTCGGTCCCGACGCCGAAGCGCTGCGGGCCGAGCTGCGCCCGCTGGCCGAGGAGCTCGCCGGGCTCGAGCCGGCCGCCCTTCGCCGCCGGCTCGCCGAGGCGGGCCTCATCGCCCCGCAGTGGCCGCCCCCGTGGGGCCGGGGGGCGGGGCCGGTGGAGCAGCTGGTCATCGACCAGGAGCTGCGCCGGGTCGGGGTTCGCCGCCCGCGCCTCACGATCGCGGCCTGGGCGCTGCCACCGCTCATCGTCCACGGCACCGAGGCCCAGCAGCAGCGCTGGATCCCCCCGACCCTCCGGGGCGAGATCGAATGGTGCCAGCTGTTCTCCGAGCCCGACGCCGGCTCCGATCTCGCGTCCTTGAAAACCCGGGCCGTACGGGTGGAGGGCGGCTGGGTGGTGACCGGCCAGAAGGTCTGGACCACCCTCGCCCAGCAGGCCCAGTGGGGGATCCTGCTGGCCCGGACCGACCCGGAGGCCCCCAAGCACGAGGGCATCTCGTTCTTCATCCTCGACATGGCCAGCCCGGGGATCACCGTGCGCCCGTTGCGGGAGCTCACGGGCCACGCCTTGTTCAACGAGGTGTTCCTCGACGAGGTGTTCGTCCCCCAGGACTGCCTCGTAGGTCGGGAGCACGACGGGTGGCGGGTCGCCCGTACCACGCTCGCCAACGAGCGGGTGTTCATGGGCTCGGGCGGCACGGTCGGCGCCGGGGTGCAGGGCCTGCTCGACCTGCTCGAGCGCGCCGGGAC
>CALEDW010000305.1 GCA_937949585.1 uncultured Acidimicrobiia bacterium | reverse complement strand
CCCGCCTCGGCGATCTTCTCGGTGACCAGCACTCGCACCGGGCCATCCTGCCCGAGGCCGGCTGGAGCGGCCAGCCCGGACCGACAAGCGCCGTTCCGCTCCACACGGCTGAGGTCCCCACCGGGCACGACCCGTGGCACGATGCCGGACCGTGGACGACAACGGGCCGGAACCGGAACCAGCACCGGCACCGACCGCCACCGTCGACGTGGTCGTGGTCGGCGCCGGCATCAGCGGTCTCGCCGCCGCCCGGCGGCTGCAGGCCGCGGGCCGGAAGGTCACCGTCGTCGACAAGGGCCGCTCCGTCGGCGGGCGGCTGGCGACCCGACGGATCTCGGGGGCCCGCGTGGACCACGGCGCGCAGTTCTTCACCCAGCGCGGCCCCGAGATGGCCGCGCTCCTCGACGAGCTCCGCGCCGCCGGGTCGGTGCACACCTGGTGCCGGGGGTTCGCCGAGCCGGACGGCCACCCCCGCTACGTCATGGCCGAGGGCATGACCGCGCTGGCCAAGCACCTCGCCCGCGACCTCACCGACGTGCAGGTGGGCCGGCGGGTGGAGCGGGTCGAACGCCGCGACGGCGGCTGGAGCCTCCACCTCGACGACGGGACCTGCCTCACCGGCGTCGCCGTCCTGTTCACCGCCCCCCTCCCGCAGTCCCTCGAACTGCTCGACCGCGGCGGCGTGGAGCTGGACGCGGGCATCCGGCCCGAGCTCGACGCCATCGACTACGACGCCGCCCTCGCGGTGCTCGTCGTGCTCGACGGGCCGTCCGCGCTGCCCCTACCGGGAGCGGTGCAGCTCGACCGCGGACCGTTCACGTTCGTAGCCGACAACCGGGCCAAGGGGATCTCGCCCCGACCGGCACTCACCCTGCACACCTCCCCGGAGGTGGCCGCACGCCGATGGGACGAGGACGACGCGGCGCTGCTGGAGGACCTGCTGGACGCCGCTGCACCCTGGATCGGCGGCGCCGGTGTCGTCGAGGCCCAGCTGAAGCGCTGGCGCTACGCGGCACCACGGCGCACCTGGCCCGAGCCGTGCTGTGTGGCGGTGGACGGCGTGGAGCCGCTCGTGTTCGCCGGCGACGCCTTCGACGGGCCGAGGATCGAGGGCGCCTACCGCTCCGGACTGGCCGCCGGGACGGCGCTGCTGCGGGCCCGGCCCGGCGGAGCTCAGGACTCGAGCGGGACCGGCGGCAGCTCGTCGGCCGGCTCGAAGCCCAGCACCCGTCCGTAGAAGGCGAGCTCCAGCTCGAGCGCCCGCACGATCGTCCCGGCCCGGCGGAAGCCGTGGGCCTCACCCTCGAACACGACGAGGGCGTGCGGGACGCCCCGGGCCCGGAGCGCGTCGCGGAGGACCTCGGCCTGGCCGAGGGGGACGATCGGGTCCTCCGCGCCCTGCAGCAACAGGACCGGCGCGACCAGCCGGTCGGCGAGGGTCAGCGGCGACCGCTCCCGGTAGGTCCCGGCCGCGTCCGGCAGCGCCCCGACGAGCCCGTCGAGGTAGCGAGACTCGAACTTGTGGGTCCCGGAGGCCAGCGCAGCCAGGTCGGTCACCCCGTAGAGGCTGCACGCTGCGGCGAACACCCGCTCGGCGGGCGGTGCGGCGCCGTCCCGGCACAGCGCCGCCAAGGCCGTGAACCCTCCGGCCGAGCCGCCCCGGATGACCCGGCGGCGGGCGTCGATCCGGCCGAGCTCGGCGAGGTACCGGGCCCCGGCGCGGCAGTCCTCCACGTCCGCCACCCCCCACGCCCCCCGGAGCAGGTCCCGGTAGCGCCGGCCGTAGCCGGTCGAGCCGCGGTAGTTCACCTCCAGCACCGCAATCCCCCGGGAGGTCCAGAACTGCACCGAGGTGGACAGCTCGGCCCGGGCCGCGGCGGTCGGACCACCGTGGATGCGGACTAGCAGCGGCGGACGCTCCCCCGGCGGCGCCACCGAGGTCGTGGACCGGGGTGGGTAGAACAGGCCGTGCGCGACCGCTCCGTCACCGGTCGGGAAACTCACCGGCTCCGGGACCGACACCTCCGCGACGGGGAGCGGGGGTGCGGCACCCCGGAGATCGACGGCCTCACCACGGGAGAGGTCCAACAGCCACACCGAGGTGGGCAGCGTCGGGGAGCCGGCCACCAGGGCCGCCCGGTGGCCGTCGACCGCCACGTGTTCGACGTGGCCGAAGCGGGGAGCGTCCCACCGCTCGCACCGACCGGTGGCCGGATCGGCCACCCAGACGTCGTCGAGCCCAGCGGAGGACGCCGCGAACAGCACCCGGCCGTCGGCGAGCACGCCGTAGCGGGCTCCGCCGGCCACCCAGCGCGGCTCGCCGACCTCCTCACCGCGCCCGGGCAGGACCGGTGCTGCGGTGTCGCCCGCGCCCTCCGCCGGCAGGCCCGGCGCCGGGGCCCGGTGGAGGTGCCACCAGTCGGTGGCGTCGTCGCACCACCAGAGCCGGCCGTCGGGTCCCCAGGTCGGTAGGCACACCGCCACCGGCCGGCCGAGCTGACGGGACCGCCGGTCGTCCCGGCCTCCGGCGATCCGGCGCGCCCCGGCGACCTCCGGCCACCCGGAGGGTCCGGTGCGCACCTCGGCGGCCCACAGCTCGGCGGCGTCCCAGGGCATGTCCGGGTGGCCCCAGCGGAGCCACGCCACGAGCGTCCCGTCGACCGAGAGCGCCGGGGCGGCGGTGAAGTCGCCGGCACGGACCAAGGTGCGGCCGGGTCCACCCGCAGTGGCGAGCACCGCCAGTTCGTTGACCGGTTCGAGGGCGTCGGCGCCGGCGGCGCCACCGTGCAGCTCGCGTTCACAGATGATCCACCGGCCGTCGGGGGTCACCACACCGGCGGCGTGACGGACCGAGGGACCGTCACCTGGGGTGACCGGGCGGCCGACGCCGTCCTCGAGGGCGATCACGGCCTGGGTGCGGGCGTCCACCCAGAAGCGCGTGCCGTCGGGCCCGCACCAGCTGGCCCCTCCGCCGTACTCGTGGACGAGGCTCCTCGCCGAGGAGCCCGGTGGGCCCTCGTCACGGGTGCCCCCGACGGGATCCCAGCGGCACAGCACCCCCCGGCCGCCTTCGGCCGGGCGGTGCTCGACCCACCGTACGACCGGGGACCCATCCGGCCGGTGGGCCAGGTGCACCCCGCCGAAACGCACCCCGGCCGCGGCCGCGTCGGCGGGGGCCAGCGGCGACGGCCACGACCCGTAGGGACGTTCGACGGGGACAGCTCCCGGGGCCACCGAAGCGGGTGCTCAGCCGGCCACGAGCCGCTGGAAGCGGGCGAGTCCCTCCCGGAGGTCGTCGTCGCCCAGCGCGAACGAGAACCGTGCGTAGCCCGGCGAACCGAAGGCCTCGCCCGGCACGAAGGCCACTTTGGCCTCCTCGAGCACCAGGTCGGCCAGCTCCAACGACGTGGTCGCGGTGCGGCCGGCCAGCTCCCGGCCGAGCAACCCGCTCACGTTGGGGTACGCGTAGAAGGCGCCCTTGGGTTCGACACAGGTGACACCGTCGATCTCGTTCAGCATCTCGTGCATGACCCGGCGGCGGCGGTCGAAGGCGGCGCGCATCTCCTCGACGGCGGTCAGGTCGCCGCTGACCGCGGCCAGCGCGGCCCGCTGGGACACGTTGGCGACGTTCGAGCTCAGGTGGCTCTGGAGGTTCGACACCGCGTCCACGACGTCCGGGGGTCCGATCAGCCATCCGACCCGCCACCCGGTCATCGCGTAGGTCTTGGCCACGCCGTTGAGGATCACGCACTGGCCGGCCAGCTCCGGCACCGCCCGAAGGATCGAGCAGAAGGCCGCGCTGCCGTAGGTGAGGTGCTCGTAGATCTCGTCGGTGAGCACCATCACGCCGTGCTCCAGCGCCCAGCGGCCGATGGCCTCGACCTCGTCGGCGGGGTAGACGGCGCCGGTCGGGTTGGAGGGCGAGACGAACACGAGGGCCTTGGTCCGCGGGGTCCGGGCGGCCTCGAGCTGCTC
>CALEDW010000304.1 GCA_937949585.1 uncultured Acidimicrobiia bacterium | reverse complement strand
GATCAACGCCATCCTCATCACGATGTTCGTCCTCATCGTGGTGTTCGGGGACATCCGGGACGGGCTCTTCGCC
Source organism: uncultured Acidimicrobiia bacterium (assembly GCA_937949585.1). GTDB lineage: Bacteria > Actinomycetota > Acidimicrobiia > IMCC26256 > CALEDW01 > CALEDW01. The sequence continues at coordinate 5,593 of CALEDW010000304.1, read as the reverse complement.
ACCGCGGTCATCGCCAACTCCATCATCGGCACCGTCCAGGAGATCCGGGCGAAACGCACCCTGGACCGGCTCGCCGTGCTCAACGCGCCGATCGCCCGCGCCGTGCGTGACGGGCAGGTGGTCGAACTGGCCGTGGAGGAGGTGGTGCTCGACGACCTCATCGAGCTCCGGTCCGGCGACCAGGTCCCGGCCGACGGGCTGGTGCGGGCGAGCGACGGGCTCGAGGTCGACGAGTCGCTGCTCACCGGTGAGTCGGAACCGGTCGCCAAGCAGCGGGGTGACGAGGTGCTCTCCGGGAGCTTCGTCGTGGCCGGCTCCGGGCGGGTACAAGCCACCCGGGTGGGGGAGGACGCCTACGCCCACCGCCTCGCCACCGAGGCCCGGCGGTTCGCCCTCGTGCACTCCGAGCTGGTGGCCGGGTTGAACCGGATCCTCCGCTTCGTCACCTGGGTGCTGCTGGTCGTGGGCCCGGTGCTGTTCCTCCAGCAGGTGCGCACCAAGGCGTTCGCCGAGGCGGTCGGCGGTGCGGTGGCCGGGGTGGTCGGCATGGTGCCCGAAGGGCTCGTGCTGCTCACCAACGTGGCCTTCGGGGTGGCTGCGGTCACCCTGGCGCGGCGCAAGGTGCTCGTGCAGGAGCTGCCGGCGGTGGAGGGACTGGCCCGGGTGGACGTCGTGTGCCTCGACAAGACCGGCACCATCACCGAGGGAGCCATCGCCTTCGACCGCTTGGAGCCCGCCGACGGCGCCGACCCCGACCGTCTCGCCGCCGCCCTCGGCGCCCTCGCCGACGACCCGAACGCCAACGCCACCCTGGCCGCGATCGGCGCGGCCTTCGCGGCCCCGGGATGGAGGCGGGACGGCGCGGTGCCGTTCTCCTCGGCGCGCAAGTGGAGCGCGGCGCACTTCGAGGGCGAGGGCACCTGGGTGCTCGGGGCACCCGAGATGGTCTGGTCCGACGCCGACCACCCCCTCCGGCGTCGTGCCGACGCGCTCGCCGCCGGCGGGGAACGGGTGCTGCTCCTCGCCTCGTCCCCGCGCCGTCCGGTCGACGAGGCGCTGCCGGCGGACCTGGCGCCCGAGGGACTGGTGGTGCTGGAGGAGCGGGTCCGTCCCGACGCGGCCGACACCCTGGCCTACTTCGCGGCCCAGGGCGTGGCCTGCAAGGTGATCTCCGGCGACAACCCTCGCACCGTCGCGTCGGTGGCGGCCCGGGTGGGGCTGCCCGGCGCCGACGAACCGGTCGACGCCCGGCACCTGCCCGAGGACCCGGAGGCGCTGTCCGAGGTGATGGAGCGCCACTCGGTGTTCGGTCGCGTCGATCCGCACCAGAAGCGGGCGATGGTCCGGGCGTTGCAGGCGAGAGGCCATGTGGTGGCGATGACCGGCGACGGGGTGAACGACGCCTTGGCGCTCAAGGACGCCGACATCGGGGTGGCGATGGGTTCCGGCGCCGCCGCGACCCGGGCCGTGGCCCAGCTCGTGCTCCTCGACGGCCGCTTCGCCAGGATGCCGGGTGTGGTGGCCGAGGGACGGCGGGTCATCGCGAACATGGAGCGGGTCGCGAACTTCTTCCTCACCAAGACGGTCTACGCGGCGCTGCTGGCGGTGGCGACGGTGCTGTCGGGCTGGCCCTACCCGTTCCTGCCCCGGCACCTCACCGTGGTGAGCACGCTCACCATCGGGGTGCCCGCGTTCTTCCTGGCGCTCGCCCCGAACGCCCGCCGCTACGTACCCGGGTTCGTGGAGCGGGTCATGCGCTTCACCATACCGGCGGGGGCGGTCGCCGCCTCGGCGGTGTTCGCCGTGTTCGCCGTGGGCCGCGCCGTGGATGCCTCGCTCGTCGAGCAGCGCACCGGTGCCACCATCGCGCTCGGAGCGATGGGGCTGTGGGTGCTGGTGCTGCTCGCCCGCCCTCTGAACTGGTGGCGGGCGCTGCTGGTGGGGGCGATGATCCTGGGGTTCGTGCTCGTGCTGGCGGTCCCGGCGGCGCGCACGTTCTTCGCCTTCGCCCTCCCCCCCTCACCGGTCCCCGCCGCGGCCGCGGCGACGGTCACCGGAGCCTGCGTGCTGCTGGGCGTGGCCTTCCGGTTCGCGCAGCGGCGGAACCGTCCCGGGCTCACTCCTCCACGATGAACGCGGTGACCATCCCGAACATCCGCCCGTCCGGCCGTTCGGCGTGGGTGAGGATGTGGCAGTGGAAGGCCCAGACCCCCGGCTCGGTGGCCTGGACGAGCACGCTGTAGCGCTCCCCCGGGGCCACGTTGAGGGTGTCGGTGAGGTACGGCTGGGGCAGTGCGAAGCCGTCCTTGGCCACCACCAGCTGCGGGAGCCCGTGCAGGTGCATGGGGTGGATCTGCAGCCCCTCGTTGAAGTAGTGGATCTCGACCCACTCGTCGCGCCGGGCGATGATCGGAGCGGTGGCCGGGAAGGACTTGCCGTTCAGGGTGAGTCCGATCACCCCGGCGTCGTTGAGGACCATGGGGATCTCCCGGGTCACCGTGACCCCCGGTGGTCGGGGTTGGCGGCCGACGAGGAACGCACCGAGCAGCCCGTCGGGCACCTGGTGGTCGGCGTGGTGGTGGGAGTGGTACATGCCGACCGCCGGGCCGCGGGCGACGAACTCGTAGACGAAGGTCCGGCCGGGCTTCACCGGATCCTGGGTGATGCCCGGGACCCCGTCCTGGGAGTTCGGCGTGAGCAGCCCGTGGAAGTGGATCGACGTCGACTCGGGAAGCTTGTTGTGCAACACGACCCGCACCCGGTCGCCGGGATCCACCTGGATGAGTGGCCCCGGGACCTGGCGGTTGTAGGCCCAGGCCCTGACCACCTGCCCGGGGGACACCTCCCAGTCGATCACCTCGGCGGTGAGCTCGAACTCCTTGGTGCCGTCGGGCAGGATCTTCGGGGGCAGCGGCCGGTTGCCGGCGCCCTTGGTGTTCGGGCCCTTCGTGAGTTGCGCCACGAACTCGTCGATCGGTTCCTGCATCCTCCGGTCGGCGGCGTCGTTGGCGGCCTGGGACAGCTTGCGCGGCACGGACGAGGTCCCGCTGCCGCTGCCCACCATGACCGTGGCCCGCATCCCGGCTCCCTCGTGCCCCGGCACGGTGCAGTAGGCCTCGAAGGTGCCGTCGTCCAGGCTGCCGACGTCCAGGGCCGCGCGCTCGCCGGGGGCGAGCTTCGGCGTGCGGATCTCGGTGCCCTTGACGGCCAGGTCGTGTTCGACCTTCCCCTCGTTGACCACCACCAGCTTCCCGTCCGTGCCGGGGTGCAGCATGGCCGGCGAGATCGTGAACTCGGTGAGGCTCACGCGGGTCGCGGATCCGCCGAGCTCGGCGGCGGCCCGGGCGTCGTCGGCCCGGGTGAGGGCCCGGCCCGAGAGCCACAGCGCCACGAACCCGAACAGCACCGCGATCAGCGCGAACACCCAGGCGGCGAACGTCACGGTCCGGCGATCCTCGGCGGTCAGCTCCATGTGGTCTTCTCCTCCGGTGAAGGGGGCGGGTCGGCGGCCGGTCAGGGCTCGATCCGGACCTCGAGGCGCAGCGCAGTGCGGAGGGCCGGCAGCCACGACGGGATCTCGGCGGTGTGGACCACCACCGCGGTGGCCTGGGCCATCGTGACCATCCCCCGGGGACGATCGGCGTCGATGACCACGAGGGCGGGGAGCCCGGCCCGCAGCATCGTCACCAGGGCCTCGAGCACGGGCGTGCCGGCGTCGACGTGGAGGGCCCGGGCCCGCGCCAAGGAGGCCGCCGGTTCGCACGGGGAGCGTCCCGCCGCCACCGCCTCGGCCACGTCGACCTCGGTAATCGCCGCCTCCGACGCCCCCACCAGCACCACGCCGCTGCGCGCCCGCACGAGCGCCTGCGCGGCCTGCCGGATCGACACGCCGCCGGCCAGTGTCACCACCGGCCGAAGCGGGAGCTCCCCGACCGGGGTGCCCGGCCCGAGCCCGCCGGGGAGCGGCGGGGCGGTCACCGGGTGCCCTCGGTGCCGGGGCGCCGGGCCCGTTGCGGGGTGGAGATCCCGCCCGGCGGCGCCGGTCCGAGCCGGTCGAAGGCGGCGACGAGGGCGTGGAGGAACGTGCGGGCCGCGGTCTCGGCGTCGCGGCGCACCACCGCCCGGTCGACCCGGCGCCCGAGGCCCTCGCCGGGGGGGCGGCAACTGGCCGCCAGGCTCAGGTGCGAGCCGTCGTCGGTGATGGGGGCGAGCTCGAGGTCACCTTCGAGGGTGAGCGGGCGCGGGACGCGGGTCGACCACCCCACGGGGATGAGCAGCCCGTCGTCGCGCTCGCGGGCCGGCCCCCAGGTGAACGCGGCGGGAGTGGTGAGCAACCAGGCCGCGTCCGGGTCGGAGGCCAGGCGCGGCACCGCGGCCAGGATCCGTCCCCGCGCCGATGTGTACGGCAGCTCGAGGCGCAGGAAGTCGTACACGAACATGTCGGCGCCAGCGTGCGCCACGTCCACGGGGGCGGGCAGGGTCGAAGGTCCCGGCGGCGGCCGGCCGGGCGGCACCTGAGGCGGGCCCGCCCGGCCGGTCAGAGGGCGCCCAGGGGCACCTGCCACTCCAGCACGCTGCCGCCCTCGGGACGGGGGGCGAGCCGGCAGCGGCCCCCGAAGCCCTCGGCCCGCCGGGCGAGGTTGTCGAGGCCCCGGCCGTGTCCCGGTGGGCGGCGGGCCGCGTCGGTCGGGGGCCGGCAGCCCTCGCCGTCGTCGAGGACCCGCAGCGTGAGGTCCGGGCCGGCGGTCACGACCACGTCGACGCGCCGGGCACGGGCGTGGCGGGCCACATTCGTGAGCGCCTCGCCGAGCGCGGCGAGCAGGTGCTCGCCGACCGCCGCAGGGACGATCCGGTCGACGGGCCCCTCGAGGTGCACCTCCACCGGGATGCCGAGCATCGCCTGCGCGTCGCGGGCGGCCCGGCGGATCTCCTCGGTCACGCCCGTCGCGGCAGGCCGGCCGAGGGCGAAGATCGTGGCCCGGATCTCGCGCATCGTGGCGTCGAGCTCGTCGATGGCGGCGGCGATCCGTTCGGCGGCCTGGGGGTGGGTGACGAGCCGCTCGGCGGCCTGGAGGCCCATCCCGGCGGCGAAGATGCGCTGGATCACCCGGTCGTGCAGATCGCGGGCGATGCGCTCCCGGTCCTCGATGATGGCCAGGTCCTGGAGGCGCTCGTGTAGCCGGGCGTTCTCGATGGCGACCCCGGCGGCGGCGGCCAGCGCGACGATCACCTCCTGGTCGCGGGCCGTGAACTCCGCCCCGTCGCGCTTCTCGCAGAGGTACAGGTTCCCGAACACGCGGTCACGGACCCGGATCGGTACCCCCAGGAAGGTGCGCATGGGTGGGTGCCCCGGCGGGAACCCGAATGCGTCGGGGTGCTTCCCCAGGTCGGCGAGGCGGATGGGGCGGGGGTCGCGGATGAGCAACCCGAGGATGCCCTTGCCTTCCGGGTAGTGCCCGATGGCGGCGACCGTGGCCTCATCGACCCCGACGTGGCGGAACTCGCTCAGCCCGCCGTGCTCGCCGATCACGCCGAGCGCGCAGTAACGGGCGTCGACGAGCTCGGCGGCCCGGGACACGATCCGGTCGAGGAT
>CALEDW010000303.1 GCA_937949585.1 uncultured Acidimicrobiia bacterium | reverse complement strand
CGAGGCGGGCGAACTCGGCCCGCAGCACCCTGGTGCGGGCGGCCCGGCGGGGGTCGAAGGCGAGGGACAGCGCGTCGTCGATCCAGGCCTCGAGGGCGGCGCGGGGGTCGGCGGCCCGGGCCACACTGCGGGCCCGGCGCGCCGCCGCCCGTTCCGTCTCCGCGGCCCACAGGGCGCACACCAGCTCGTCCTTGCCGGCGAAGTGCCGGTAGAAGGCCCGGGTGGACAGGCCCGCCCGGGCGAGCACCTCCCCCACGGTCAGGCCCTCGGGGCCGCGCTCGGCCAGCACCGCCAGGGCGGCCTCGAGGAGCCGCCGGACCTCGCCCTCGGCCCGTTGCCGGTGCGGCCGCACCGCGCGCTCCGCCACCCGCTCGGCGACCGGGGTGTGAACCGTGCTCACGAAATTGAAAATATCATTTTCACCCCGAGCCGGTCAAGAGGGCGGTCGCGGAGGGTGCAAGCGGCGGGCACGTCCCCGGGCGCGTGGTGGCGTATCCCGGCGCGCGCCGATCAGCGGACGAAGCGGTCCCGCAGGCGGGGGTACGCCGCCACGAGCACCGCCGACCCGACGAGCTTCGTCGCCGCGATCGCCAGCGTGGCCTGCACCATCCCGGGGGTGTCGGCCTCCGTCGGGGCCGGCAGCGGGCCGGTGAGGGCCCACAGACCCAGGAGCAGCCCGGCGAGGGCCAGCGCGGCGGCGATGGCCCGGCGGGTCCAGGCCGGCAGCGGGGGCCGGGCCGTTCGGACCCGGGGCGGCGCGAGGTGGTCGACCGGCCCCCGTCGGGGGCGGTCGGGCCGCGGCGGGGCGAGGCCGTGGCGGGCTCGCAGGGCGTCGTAGGCGACACGGGAAGCCGGGTCGCGCAGCACCCGGTGCGCGGCGACGACCTCCTTGAACCGTTCCTCGGCCTGGGGGTCGCCCGGGTTGGCGTCGGGGTGCCAGCGGCGGACCAGCCGCCGGTAGGCGGCGTCGACCTCGGAAGGTGGGGCGTCGGGCGCCACCCCGAGGCAGGCGTAGTAGTCGTGGCGGAGCCACTCCCGGGTCGGCGGCAGGACGCTCACCGCACAGCGGGGTCGGCCGCGTAGGCCTCGATCGGGGGGCAGGAGCACACGACGTGGCGGTCGCCGTACGCCGCGTCGATGCGGGCCACCGGCGGGAAGTACCGGTCACGGCCGGGGTCGGGCCGCACCCCCAGCGCCCTCGGGTAGGGGCGGTCCCACGGCTCGGCGGCGAGGTCGTCGACGGTGTGGGGGGCGAGGCGCAGCGGAGAGCGCTCCACCGGCCACTCCCCCGCCTCGACCCTACGGATCTCGCCGCGGATGGCGATCATCGCGTCGCAGAACCGGTCGAGCTCGCCGAGATCTTCCGACTCGGTCGGCTCCACCATGAGCGTCCCGGCCACCGGGAAGCTCACCGTCGGGGCGTGGAACCCGTAGTCGATGAGCCGCTTGGCCACGTCGTCCACCGTCACGCCGGTCGCGGCGGTGATCGGGCGCAGGTCGAGGATGCACTCGTGGGCCACCAGCCCTCCCGGACCCCTGTACAGCACCGGATAATGGTCGGCCAGGCGTGCCGCCACGTAGTTGGCGCTCAGGATCGCGACCTGGGTGGCGCGGCGCAACCCGTCGGGGCCCATGAGGGCGATGTAGGCCCACGAGATCGGCAGGATCCCCGCCGAGCCCCACGGCGCCCCGCTGATCGCGCCGATTCCCCCTCCGGGCGGGCCCGCCTCGGGTACCAGCGGGTGACCGGGCAGGTACGGGGCGAGGTGGGCCTTCACCGCCACCGGGCCCACGCCCGGACCCCCACCGCCGTGGGGGATGCAGAACGTCTTGTGGAGGTTGAGGTGGGAGACGTCGGCGCCGAGCTCGCCGGGGGCGGCGAGCCCCACGAGCGCGTTGAGGTTCGCGCCGTCGAGGTACACCTGCCCGCCGTGCTCGTGGACGGTGCGGCACACCTCGCGCAGCGTCGGCTCGAACACCCCGTGGGTCGAGGGGTAGGTGATCATCAAGGCGCAGAGCCGGTCGGCGTGCGCGTCGGCCTTGGCGGCCAGGTCGGCGACGTCGACGTTGCCGTCGGGATCGGTGCCCACCACCACCACCCGCAGGCCGGCCATCACCGCCGAGGCGGCGTTGGTGCCGTGGGCGGAGGCGGGGATGAGGCAGACGTCGCGCTGCCCCTCACCCCGGGCGGCCTGCCAGGCCCGGATGGCGAGCAGCCCGGCGAGTTCACCCTGGGACCCGGCGTTCGGCTGCAGCGAGACCGCGTCGTAGCCGGTGATCTCGGCCAGCCACCGCTCGAGGTCGGCGAACAGCTGCCGGTAGCCGCCGGCCTGGTCGGGGGGCGCGAACGGGTGCAGATCCGAGAACTCCGGCCAGGTGACCGGCGTCATCTCGGTGGTGGCGTTCAACTTCATCGTGCACGACCCCAGCGGGATCATCGTGCGGTCGAGGGCGAGGTCGCGGTCGGCGAGGCGGCGCAGGTAGCGCAGCATCGCGGTCTCGGACCGGTGGCGATGGAACACCGGGTGGGTGAGGTACGCGCTCCGGCGGCGCGCGTGGTCGGGCAGCGGCGGGGCGGGCGGCAGGCTCGCATCCGGCGCCTCCGGCACCGCGGGTTCCTCAGGGTTCGGCGTGACGGGGGCGCTCGCGGCACTCGAGGTGCCGCCGACTGCGCCGGCGAACGCGTCGAGCACCTCGGCGACCACGCGCTCGTCACAGGTCTCGT